>JANOGH010000001.1:0-3880 GCA_031414075.1 Betaproteobacteria bacterium
GTGCCCAGTCCGCCGGAGTTGATCCAGCGCCGCGGCTTGTCGAACTTGTAGAACTGTGCGGCCCACATCTGGTGCTGGCCCACGTCCGAGGTGACGTACATATCCATGTCCCTGGTCAGTTCGTAGAGCTTCTCGACCACGGACTGCGGCTTGATGATTTTCGAGTTGCGGTCGTACTTCAGGCAATCGCGGCCTCTCCATGCGCCGATCTGGTCCCACCAGGTCTTGAGCGCCACCGGGTCAGGCCGCTCCTTGCTCGCGGCAAGCTGGCGGCTCATTTCCTGCAGCACTTCCCTGACATCGCCGACGATGGGCACGTCCACGCGCACGCGCTTGGAAATCGAGGAGGGATCGATGTCGACATGGATGATCTTGCGTTCTTCCTGGAAGAAATGCTTCGGGTTGCCGATCACGCGATCATCGAAGCGCGCGCCGATGGCCAGCAACACGTCGCAGGTCTGCATCGCCATGTTGGCTTCGTAAGTGCCGTGCATGCCGAGCATGCCGACGAACAGCGGATCGGGGGCTGGATAGCCCCCGAGTCCCATCAGGGTGTTGGTGCAGGGAAAACCCAGCGACTGCACCAGCTGCAGGAGTTCCGCCGCCGCGTTGCCGAGCACGACACCCCCCCCGGTGTAGATCATCGGGCGCTTGGCTTCCAGCAATAGTTGCAACGCCTTCCTGATCTGGCCGCTGTGCCCCTTGACCACCGGGTTGTACGAGCGCATCGACACCGATTGCGGATAGAAGAAATTCGTCTTCGAAGACTGCACGTCCTTGGGGATATCCACCAGAACCGGACCGGGACGACCGGTCGCGGCGAGGTAGAACGCCTTCTTCAACGTGACCGCGAGGTCCTTGACGTCCTTGACCAGGAAATTGTGCTTGACGCACGGTCGCGTCACGCCGACGGCGTCCACTTCCTGGAATGCATCCTGACCGATGGCGTGAGTCGGCACCTGTCCGCTGATGATGACGACCGGGATGGAATCCATGTACGCGGTCGCGATTCCGGTGACCGCGTTGGTCACCCCGGGGCCGGATGTCACCAGCACGACCCCGACCTTCTCGGTCGAGCGCGCGTAGGCATCGGCGGCATGGACCGCCGCCTGTTCGTGGCGTACCAGGATATGTTTTACCTTCTCCTGCTTGAAGATTTCGTCGTATAGGGGCAGGACCGCGCCGCCCGGATAGCCGAACATGATTTCGACGCCTTCTTCCTGAAGACATCGCAACGTGATTTCGGCACCGGACAGTTCGGTAGTAACGCCTGCGGTCAGTTCCATGGAAACACCCGATAAACAGCTAGTTGAGATTGTGCTGCGAAGACTTGGCAAGATACCGGCATCGGGAATGTCGGTCAAGGAAAGGCCCCGCGGCGCCGCGACCGCTAGTGTAGTGCTTCATCCTGTTTGGAACTTATGCGTCTCTGTAGCCGCAAAAACTCCTTCCCTCGCTTGCGGGGGAAGGTGGGGATGGGGGGCATGTTTAGCGTGCACGTGCGGAATGCGCCCCCACCCTACCCTCCCCCGCACGCAGGGGAGGGAATATTCCGGTAATTCAGAAGCACTACACCAGGCGTTCAAGGAAGCCCCCGGCACTACTGGCGGGCGCGGATCCAGCGCTTCCAGACGTCGAACAAGCGGGCTTCGCGCGCTGCGATGGCTGAACGCTTCCACAGCGTGTCGGCCCAGAAATCGTCCTGGTCGAGGGTGCACATGAAGCCGCCGGCTTCTTCCAGGATCAGCGAACCGGCCGCATAGTCCCACAGTTTCTGCCCGCCATGCAGGTAGACGTCGAAGCGCCCCGCGGCGACATAGCACCATTCCAGGGTACTGGCGCCGAAATTGCGCTGCGACGAATACGGTGGCTGCGCCACCAGTTCACGCGCAAGCCCGGGCGGGAGACGCTTGAAATCGACCTGCGCCATGGCATTGCGCAAATGCGGCACATGCTCCTTGATCGGCAGGCGCTCGCCGTTGAGAAAGGCGCCGCCGCCCTTTTCGGCGTAGAACACCTCGTCGGCGATCGGGTCGTAGACCACGCCGAGCACACTGCGCCCGTTGATCATCAGCGCCGCCGAGACGGCAAAGTACGGCAGTCCGTTGACGAAGTTCGACGTCCCGTCGATCGGATCCACGCACCACAGCCCTTCCGTGCCGGCCAGCCAGTACTCCGCCTGCTGCTCCGGCGTCATTTCCTCGGCTACGATCGGGCCGGAATAAATCTTCGGCAGCACGCGCGACAAGGCTTCCTGCGCGGCCAGATCAGCCTCGGTAAACAGGCTGCCATCGGATTTTCGTTGGTGCGCCACCTTCAGATAACGCGGCATGACTTCCTTCGCCGCGACTTCCCGCACACAGTCGACGACCTGCTCCAGCATGCCGCGGATGGGCCTGACTAGCGCTTCCATTTGATGGAGCACCCCATGCTCGGAATCTGCTCGGCCGGACCGTGGCCGGTTTCGGCGACCGTCTTCATGGCCTCGAACAGGTCGCGCCTGGCATTCGCCACGGGCGCGGTCTTCGACGCATCCAGGCGGCCCCGATACTGCAATTCGAGGTTGCTGTTGAAGCCGAAAAAGTCCGGCGTGCACACTGCATCGTAGGCGCGCGCGACTTCCTGGGTTTCATCGAACAGATAGGGAAACGGGAATTTAAGGTCGCGGGCCACGCGCTGCATGTTCTCGAACGAATCTTCCGGATAATCGTCCGGATCGTTGGAGCTGATCGCGACGGCATGGACGCCGAGAGTCTTTAGTTCGGCGCAATCGCGGATCAGGCGCTCGCGGATGGCTTTGACGTAAGGGCAATGATTGCAGATGAACATCAGCAGCAGCCCATTGGGCCCGGCTGCGTTCTGCAGCGAATAACGCTTGCCATCCGTGGCGGGCAGATCGAAAGCGCGCGCCTTCCAGCCGCAATTACAGACCGGCGGTTGCGACCCCATCAGTCAGTCCCCCGCCTGTTTGAACCACCGGCTGAAGCCCTTGCATAAACTCTGGGACAGGTCCGATTGTGCATGGCAAAATCTTAGCATGGATAAAGACTTAGATCGAAAACTCACAGCGAAATCGGCTGCCCGGTTCTATTTTCGGGGCAAGCTTGGCAATGGCTCGGAAGTACGCCTGCCGCCGGACGCGGCCCATCATGCGGTGCGTGTGTTACGGCTCGCCGTGGGCGAGCCTGTGGTGTTGTTCGACGGGCTGGGCGGCGAATTCGAGGCGCGCATTACGCGCATCGACCGCGGCGATGTATCGGTCAAGACCGGCGCGCATCTCGCTGTCGAGCGCGAATCTCCGCTGCACATCCGGCTGGTGCAGGGGTTGTCCAGCGGCGACCGCATGGACCTTACCTTGCAGAAGGCCGTCGAACTCGGCGTGGCGGCAATCCAGCCGGTTGCCACCGAGCGCAGCGTCGTCAAACTCAAGGATGAACGCGCGCAACGCCGCGCCGAGCACTGGCAGAATCTGGTGATCGCGGCGTGCGAACAATGCGGCCGCAATCGCGTGCCGGAAGTCTCGCCGTTGATGAGCCTGCCCGACTGGCTGGCTCAACTCGATATGCCCGAAGCCGATGACGAAGCGAGATTGCTGCTGTCTCCGACGGCCGCCGTCGCGCTGAAGGCCCTTGCGCCGAAGGCACGTCTGACACTGTTGATCGGTCCCGAAGGCGGCCTGTCGCCGGTGGAAAACCAGCTTGCCCAGTCGCGTGGATTCACCCCGGTGCGGCTCGGCCCGCGCATCCTGCGCACGGAGACCGCCGCGCTGGCCGCGCTCTCCGCCATCCAGGCTTTGTGGGGCGATTTCTGAGACCGGAGTGTGCCAACCTCAAAAAAACGGCAGTTGAACCACGGAGAACACGGAGGACACGGAGGAAGG
>JANOGH010000002.1:0-1586 GCA_031414075.1 Betaproteobacteria bacterium
CGGATGATACGCGACAAAACTAGTCGCCTATCATCCCGGCGAAATTGCGGCGGGTGGCATGCCGTCCGCTTTGCGTGGGCATGCCGAGGGTGAGTCATCCGACGGGCGTTCAAGCCTGTCGAGCCGTCCAAGAAGGGGAGTGAGCGACAACAACCATGAAGAAGAAAAAGAGCGGCGTCGCGGAAAAAATCGGAGGAGACTCTGCCTCGCAGGAGATCGATGCGAGAATCAAGGAGTTGAGTGATTGGCGGGGCGAGACGCTCGCTCGGATCCGAATTCTCATCAAGCAGGCCGACACCGAAGTGGTCGAGGAGCGGAAGTGGGTGAAACCCACGAATCCCGGAACACCGGTGTGGTCGCACGCCGGCATCATCTGCACCGGTGAGACGTACAAGAATGTCGTGAAGCTGAATTTCGCCAAGGGCGCTTCGCTGGAGGACCCTTCAGGCCTCTTTAACTCCAGCCTCAGAGGCAACACCAGGCGTGCCATCGATTTCCATGAGGGGGACAAGATTGATGAAAAGCCGCTCCAGGCGCTCATTCGCGCCGCCGTGGCACTGAACACGTCGGTGCGAGCGACCGCTCGCCCCGTCCGCTCTCATACGCATCCCTGAAATTGCCAGCGCGCCCTGCGCCTGACTTGCGCCTCCCGCCCATCTTCCGTACTATGCGGCCGGCGTGGGCTTCGGTGGGTGATTTTTCCAGCGCAGGGAGGCGAACATCATGCGGGTGGCGGCACATCATTCCGAGCAGCAGTTGCAGCAATTGGTGGATCGGGAATTGCGGGCGGACCGGGCCAAGCGGCTGCGGACGGTGCTGTTGGCTCAGCAGGGATTCACGGCCCCAGAGATCGCGACCTGCACGGGCTTCAGTCGGCGGGTGGTGCAGACCTGGGTGGCCCGCTACAACAAGGCAGGCTTGGCCGGGTTGAAGACCAAGCCGGGCCGCGGCCGCAAGCCGCCGCTCACGCCTGCTGAAGCAGAGCAGTTGACGCAGCGTCTCGACGCCGGTCCGTCGCCGGACGACGGCGTCTGCACGCTGCGGGGCCAAGACGTGCGGCGGATTCTCCAGCAAGAGTTCGGCCAACTCCGCTCGTTGAGCGCGGTGTATGGCCTGTTGCATCGGCTGGGATATTCGTCGCTCGTGCCTCGGCCGCAGCATCCCGAAGCCGATCCCGCGGCGCAAGCAGAGTTCAAAAAAAATTCGGCGACCGGCTCGCGGAGATCCAAACGCAACATCCCGATCACCGGCTGCAAGTCTTCCACGAAGACGAAGCGCGGTTCGGCCAGCAAGGGACGCTGACCCGCGTCTGGGCCCGCACGGGATCGCGTCCGCGTGCCGTCCGGCAAACGCAGTACGGCTACGTCTATGTCCTGGCGGCGACGTGCGCCGCGACGGGCCAGGCCGAAGGGCTGATCGCTCCGCGGTTGGACACGGGGGTCGTGAACGTCTTCCTCGGCCAGTTGTCGCGGACGCTGGCTCCCGATGTGCAGGCGGTGCTGGTCTGGGACGGCGCGGGCTACCATCGGGCGAATGATCTGATCTGCCCTGTGGTGCGATCGAGTTCGCCGTTAAACCGTGCGGCA
>JANOGH010000003.1:0-1540 GCA_031414075.1 Betaproteobacteria bacterium
TCAAGCGGGCGCTGCACAGATTGGGATACGAGCTCCGGCGCGTTCCTGGCGCCGCGCCGGCCACGGCGCCAGCCGCCCTGCTGCCGGGCATGCCCGACTTCGAGTGGCTCGCGCAAGCCGCCGCCGGCATTCCCAGCATGCTCGGCCGCCAGACGGCGTTCTCGCTTTACATGCTGTGCTACCTGCAGGAGCTCAGCGGGGATGTGGTGGAAATCGGCAGCTGGCAGGGCTATTCGACCTCGTTCCTGGCCAATGCCGTGCGCGATTCGGGCAACGGCGTGCTGCACGCGATCGACCACTTCCGCGGCAACGCGGGCAAGGAGCAGTTCTACGTGGTGGACAACCCCGATCTTTCCGATCTGCGGCAGGGTTTCGAGAACAATCTGCGGCGGCTGGGCTTGTGGGACGCCGTGCACCTGCTCGACATGCCGAACGAGGAAGCGGTGCGGCATCTCGGCGGCGTCAAGGTCCGGCTTCTGTTCATCGATGGGGACCACAGCAAGGCCGGCGTGGAGAACGATATCCGGCTGTTCTTTCCGCTGGTGCAGACGGGGGGCATCGTCGTGTTCGACGATTTCTCCGCGCATTTCCCCGGGCTTGTCGAGGCAGTGACGCAACTCGTCACGACGCACCGGCCGGAGCGCGTTTTTTGCTACCAGAACACGCTGGTGCTCAGGAAATAGTCCCTTGCGAATCGTTCAATGGTTGAAGCAGTTGCTGGGACGCCGGCCTGAGCGGTCCCGGGACGGCGACGGCTATGAACGCGAAGCGCCTGCCGTATGGCCGGAACAGCCGGCGATGCCGCGAGCGGAGCTGGCGTCGCTCGGCCCGCATGCGCCAGGCGACGAAATCTCCATTCCGGCCCGCCGGCTGCTGACGCCGTACCGGTTCGACATTGCGGCGAAGTATCTGTACGCGAAGCACCGCGAGATGAAAATCGAAAGCCGCTTCGCGTCGCTGCTCTATGCCGAGCACCTGAAGGTCTGGAACGGCCTGCACGAACTCGAGCCGGTCAAGCACGGCATCGAGGCCTACCTGGATTCGTTTCACGCCATCCTCGACTCGACCAGGATGCAGGGATTTGATGCGGAGAAATCCGTGGTGCCGCTGGGACGCAGCCTCTCCCCCATCAATGGCGGCCATCGCATTGCCGCCTGCCTGCTGTACGGGAAGGACGTGCCCTGCAAAATCATGGACGAGGGCCTCGAAACCCACAACCACAACTATCTGTACTTCCGCAACCGTGAAACGCACGTCCGGAGAGGCCTCGCGCCAGTCTGGGCGAACGCGATCGCGCTCGAATACAGCAGGCTCAAGCCGGAAACCCGCGCCGTGCTGGTGTTTCCCTCTGCGGTGGGCAAGCATCGCGAAATCTTCGACATCCTGCTGTCCCACGGCCACGTGGCCTACGAGAAGGAGTTCCACTTCGGACCGGCCGGACGCCTCAACCTGATCCGCTGCGTCTACTGGGGCGAGGAATGGATGGGCGCCGCACCGGACGGCTACAACGGCGCGAAGTTGAAGGTGGCCGGCTGCTTCG
>JANOGH010000004.1:0-5757 GCA_031414075.1 Betaproteobacteria bacterium
TTGAACGACCACAGCTTCTTGCCGCTCTTCGCGTCATAGGCGTTGAAGCTGCCGTTGCCTTCGCCGGTGAACACCAGGTTGCCGGCGGTAGCCAGCACGCCACCCATCAGAGGCTGATCGGTGTCGGCCTTCCAGGCCAGCTTGCCGGTGTCGAGATTCACTGCGGCAAGACGGCCCCATTGCTTCTCGCTCGCGATCGCCTTGAACGCGCCGCCCAGCCACAGCTTGTCGCCGCCCGGGTAGTCGGCTGCTTCGACGTGATAGGTCATCGGCTGATGCAGGTTGGCCGCATAAGCCATGCGCAGCTTCGGATTCACCGCCATCGGGTTCCATTCCACGCCGCCGTTCGCACCGGGCAGCATGCGAGCACCGTTCGCTGTCGGCAGAACCCACATGTTCTCCTGCGGGATCATGGCTTCGGAGAAGCGGATCAGTTCGCCGGTGGCACGGTCATGCACGTACACATGGCCGGTCTTGCCGCCGTGAATGGCAACCTTGCGATACTTGCAGGCCTTGTCATTGGCTTCCGTCAGAATGACCGGGCTGACCGCGTCCAGGTCCCATACGTCGTGCGCGATGTACTGCGAGTGCCACTTGTAGGCGCCGTTGTCCAGGCTCACTGCGACCATGGAGTTGGTGTACAGGTTGTCGCCCGGGCGGATCGCGCCATACAGATCGGGAGACGGGTTGCCCGCCACGAAGAACACGGTGCGGGTCTCCAGGTCGACTGCCGGCGTCATCCACACGCCGCCGCCCAGAGTCTGATAGAAGTCGCCGCCTTTATCCTGCAGTGCCTTCTTCTCCGCCGCGATATCGCGCAGCATGTTGCGGCCGGTCGCGTCGTGCGTAGCCCACACGCCTTCGTGGCCCTTTTCCGGGATGGTGTAAAAGGTCCACAGCAGATTGCCGGTCTTGGCGTCGAAGGCCTTCACGAAACCGCGTACGCCGTACTCGCCGCCGTTGGTGCCGATCAGCACCTTGCCGTCTACAACCGTCGGCGCCATCGTTTCGGAGTAGCCCTTTTCCGGATCGGCGATCTGGGTTTCCCAGGCTACCTTGCCGGTCTTCGCATCCAGCGCCACCAGCTTGGCGTCCAGCGTGCCCATGTAAAGCATGCCGCCGGATGCCGCCACGCCGCGGTTGTTCGGGCCGCAGCAGTACACGGTGATCGGACCCATGTTGTGCTTGTAGTGCCAGAATTCCTGACCGGTCACCGCGTCGATCGCATAGACATGGTTGTACGACGTGGTGAGGAACATCACGCCGTCGACGATCAGCGGAGCGGTTTCCAGCGACTCGACCAGGGCGGTCTGGAATATGAACGCGGGCCGCAGTTTGCCGACGTTGCCGGAATCGATCTGCGAGCCGGGGTAATAACGCGTCTGGTTGTAGCCGCCGTTCACGTGCAGCCAGTTGTTCTTGTCGCCGTGCGCGCCGTTCAGGCGTTGTTGCGTGACCATGCCGAGCTTCGAAGACATCGGCTTTGCCATTGTGGTGGCAACGCCTTCGGTCTCCGCAGCCAGGACACAGTTGAAGCTGCCGGCAGCCATCATCACCGCTGCCAACAGTTTCACTTGGGCATGTACCTTCATAAAACCTCCTCCGTTACGTTGTTGTTGGAGTCAGCGCTTTCACCGCCGCGTTGTCGCGCGGACTGTAGCGATTGCGGACGCTGCGACTATAGGGAACAATCCCGGTCCATACAAGGGTCTTGTCCGCGTTGCAGATTCGCAAAATTCCCGACTGACACCATGACACCATTGTTCCGGTTTTCCCTCGTAGCCGGGCTGCTTTTTGCCGGTTCCGATGTGCTTTTATCGCCAATGAATCAACGCTTGGTTATGCATTCGCGTGCATATGCGCAGGCCCCTGCCGACCTCGGTTTGAGCGCGCAGTTGCTTGTTGCAGCGCGCAATAACGAGGTTGGCACGGTGCGCCGCGTGCTGGACAACGGTGCGGCACCGAACTCACGCAATCGCCTCGGCGACACTGCACTCATGATTTTCGTGCGCAAGGGCAATGCCGAAATGGTCGACTTGCTGATCGGCAAAGGCGCCGACGTCAACTTGCAGAACCTCGAAAAGGTATCGCCGCTGATGGCGGCGGCCTACAACGGCAATGCCGGCATCGCACGCACGCTGCTCGATCATGACGCCGACGTGAACGCCCGCGATCAGTTATTCAAGACTGCGATGGTATACGCGGCCGGGCAGGGCAACACCGCGATCGTCGCCCTGCTGCTCGACGCCGGTGTGGACGTCAACAAACCCTACCACCACGACCTCACCGCGTTGATGTGGGCTGCTGGTTACGGAAAGACGGAAACCGTCAGAATGCTGCTCGCCAAGGGTGCCGATCCCGGTTTGAAGGATGATCGAGGCAAGACGGCGGCGGAAATCGCGCGTGACGCCAAACACCAGGAGTTGGGAGCGCTACTGAAGGTCGGGGAGTGAGGACGGGGAAAGTCGTGACGATCGTCACGCCGTTTTTCGCTACGAAGAAGTGGCGAAAAACGCCGTCCCCGCGATGGCGCCGACCAGCACGACCATGTGCAGCCACGCCCATAGTGTGTAGCGCCGGTGGAGACTTTGCGGATCAAGGTTGGAGATCAGAAAAAACCGTCCGTCACGCGGCTGATGGAGCATGTGGGTGCCGGGCTGGGTGCGGATTTCGTTGTGCGTCTTGCGCACTTCGCGCCGGGCCTGCGAGCGCGCCAGCATCCATTCCTCCTCGTTGATCTGTCCGTTCTTGTCGAGATCGAAGCTCGCGAGCAGCGCGGGCTTGTTGCGTTTCCACGTGCTGAGTAATTCACTGACATCCTGACTCAGGTTCAAGTCCGTGTTTTCGCCGCCGATGGTGGAAAACTCGCCGATCGCATAGACCTGCTCCCCAGGCAGAATCAGCGACTCGGTGTAACGGTAGTCCTGCTCCTTCGTCGCGACTTCCGTATTGCGCGGCAGGACTTCCGCATTATCCGGATCGATGAGGCAAAGGCCGGTGCCGTCGTCCAGCAGGAAACTCTCGTCGCTGCGCCCGCTCTCGATCCGGTGCCATTTGCCGTCTTCCTGGCGCTGCTCGACGCTGTACTGGTACCAGACGCAGGGCAGCAACGTATACCGGCTACGGAGTGCGCCGCCGGGGTGGGGCAAGGCGCGGCCGACCAGCTCCACGTAGCCCTGTGCGGCGGAGGCGATCCGAGAAGTCGGCGTGCCGCCGATCGCCAGCAGGCGCTTCAGGCTGAGCATCCACGC
This sequence comes from Betaproteobacteria bacterium, assembly GCA_031414075.1. GTDB lineage: Bacteria > Pseudomonadota > Gammaproteobacteria > Burkholderiales > JACQAP01 > JACQAP01. Next base: position 3,252 of record JANOGH010000004.1, read on the forward strand.
GACAAACGCCACGGCCGCGATGGCCGGCACAACCAGGATAAGCGTTCGACGATCGTCGACCTGGCTGGCGATCAGCAGAATGGCGATATAAATGCCGAGAAAGGCAGGGTGCGCGAGGCGTTCGAGTTGGCCACGAAACATGGAAAGTAGGACTCAGGACGCCGGACTCAGGACTCAGTAACTGCGCAGCAGGAAGGCATCATGAGCGACCGAGGTGAATTCAGGTCGAAGACTGAGAAAGAACAAGATATCCTACGTTATCTCCGGATGTCGGTTGGATTCTACGAGTAGTTGTCGATCCCTTTCCCCGTACTTCGTGGCTCCCACGACTTGCAGTACCAAGAAGTTCTGTTGTCCTGGGATCCGTATTTTGATGTTCCCCTGAGTCCCGAGTCCTAAGTCCTGAGTCCTATATCGATCTCAAGAAAACATTTTCTTGAGATCGACATCCTTCTTCTCGTTCTCGCTGAAGCGCAGCAACTCGAACGATCCGAAGCGGAAAATGTTGGCGACGATCAGTTCGGGAAACTGTTCGATGACGACGTTGTTGATGTTCGCCGCGTCGTTGTAGAACTCGCGCCGGTCTGCGATTGCATTTTCGAGGCCGGATATGCGCGTGATCAGGTGCTGGAAGGTTTCGATCGCCTTCAGTTCGGGATAGGCTTCAACGGTCACATAGATCGCGCCGAGTCCGGCGCGCAGGGCGCTCTCCGCCTGGCCGAGCGCTGGAATGTTCTGCTGGACACGCGCCTCCTGCACGCGCCCGCGCGCGTCGGTTACGCGCTGCAGCGTTTCCTGCTCGAACTGTTTGTACTGCTTGCACGTCTCCACCAGTTTCGGCAGTTCGTCGTGCCTCTGCTTGAGCAGCACGTCGATGTTCGACCAGGCTTTTGCTACCGCATGCTTCAGGTTGATCAGGTTGTTGTACATCATGATCGCCCAGATAATGGCGACAATGATGACGGCGAGAACGATGATCGAGACGATACCCATGGTGCCCCCTTGGATTGTGGTGCCGGCATGACCGGTTCTTAGCGCGCGTCGTACGATAGCCCAGACGCAAGCGACGGGCAATAATGCCGTGACGGCATCTAAGCCAGTCGCGCGGTGAGTCGCCTGGCCGTCTCGGGCGTGACATGCAGCCCGAGCTTCGAGCGTCGCCAGAGAATATCTTCCGCTGTTTGCGCCCATTCCTGACTGGTCAGGTAGTTGATTTCCGCTTCGTATAGTCCACCGCCGTAATCTTCGCCGAGGTCCGCAATGCTGTTTGCGCCGGCCAGCAGACGGTCGACGCGGGTACCGTAGGCGCGGGTATAGCGGTGCGAGAGTGCTTCCGGCAGCCACGGCGTCGAGCGGCGAAATTCGGCGAGAAATGCAGCGAAGTCCGCGTTCGGGATGTCGCCGCCGGGCAGCGGAGCGTCCGCCGTCCAGGCGCTTCTCAGTTCCGGCAGGCTGGGTGCGAGCAGATCGAGCGCTTCTTCCGCAAGGCGCCGGTAAGTCGTGATTTTGCCGCCGAACACGGACAGGAGCGGCGCGCGCTCGGACGTGGCGTCGCACTCCAGGACGTAGTCGCGGGTGACGGCGGAAAGATTGGCTGCATCGTCGGCCAGTAACGGGCGCACCCCGGAATAGCTCCAGACCACGTCGGCGGGTAAGATGCCGTGCGAGAAATAGCGGTTCGCCATCGCGCACAGGTAAGCGATTTCCGCATCCGCAATCGACGCATTGGCCGGGTCGCCTTCATACTCGACGTCGGTGGTGCCGATCAGGGTGAAGTCGCGCTCAAAGGGAATGGCGAACAGGATGCGCTTGTCGGGGTTCTGCAGGATATAGGCATGGTCGTGCTCGAACAGTCGGCGCACCACGATATGGCTGCCCTTGGCCAGGCGCAGATGGCGCCCGGAACGCAGGCCGAGCGGTCCGCGCAGCACGTTCATGACCCACGGCCCGGCTGCATTGACCAGCGCGCGGCCGCGCACCATTTGCGCGGAATCGCCACCCGTGGGCTGCAAAGTCATCTCCCACAGGTCTGCATACCGCCGGGCTGAGACGCAGCGCGTGCGCGGCAAGATCCTGGCGCCGCGTTCGGCTGCATCGAGCGCGTTCAGCACGACGAGACGCGCGTCTTCCACCCACGCGTCGGCGTACAGGAAGCCCGTCTCGAATTCCGGTTTGAGCGCTTGTCCCGCCGCGTGCGTGCGCAGATTCACCGCGCACGAACCGGGCAGTAGTTCGCGCTTGCCGAGGTGGTCGTACAAGAACAAACCGGCGCGGATCAGCCAGGCGGGACGCAGTCCCGGGTTGTGGGGCATCACGAAGGAGAGCGGCCGGATGATGTGAGGTGCGGCGCGCAGCAGCACTTCACGCTCCTGCAGAGACTTGCGCACCAGGCCGAATTCGTAGTATTCGAGATAGCGCAGCCCGCCGTGGATGAGCTTGGTGCTGGCGGACGAGGTGTGGCCGGCGAGGTCGTCCTGTTCGCAAAGCAGCACGGACAACCCGCGAC
>JANOGH010000005.1:0-3646 GCA_031414075.1 Betaproteobacteria bacterium
ATGGATCTCGGCTATATGAACCGAGCCATCATCGAGCCGAATCCTTGCTAAACCTTTGCGCTTGCGCTTGCGCTTGCGCCAGCGCCTAGCATAATCCTGATCCCGGCGGCCCGAAAATAGCCTTTACGCTCTTCTCCGTCAGAACGATGTTCGTGCCTTCGCGGTAACTCTTCGTATACTTCCCGCGGATGCCTGATTGGATCAGGTCCTCCGGATATTCCTCTCTCAGGGTATCTTTATCATTGCTCATATCCGTTGACCTTTTTGCTCAGACCGATACTAGACAGACGGCCCGGCGCCGCGACTCGTGTGCCAAAGACTGAGCACTTCGACTTGGCCACGAAGCACACGATAATAAAGATGGTAGTGAATTCGGGCGAGATGCAAGCGTCTCAAGTCTTGCGTCCGGGCGTTCGAGACTGGTGGACCAATGCCGGGCTCGACGCTCAGAAGGGAAAAGGCCTCCGCAAGCTCCTTGTCAAATGCTTCCGGCGCAAAAGGCCGGTTCTGGTCCCACCACAGTGCTGCGCGGTCAATCTGCGCCTGCGCTCGCTTTGTGACCCGGACTTCCACGGCCTACTCAGCCGTGACGACGCGCAAGCTTCGCAAGTACCTCTTCGGCGGATACCGTTTCCCCACGATCGGCCTCGGCAATGGAAAGAAGCAGTTCAGCCTCCTCCTCAGGGGTTAGGGTGAAGCCGCCTTCGTCATCTCTAGCCAAGACCGTGACCGATGCCCCCTCTGCCAGCGTCACACCTTCGAGGACGACCTTACCGCCAATGACCTTTCCAGTAGCTATCTTCATGATAGAAAGAGTACTCCGATTTCGAATTGTCAGAGAGAACTCAGGAAAGCGAGCAAAGCCTCGCGCTCCGGCTTCGGCATGCAGAGGAACGCATCGCGGGAGACTGCGGCTTCGCCGCCGTGCCACAGGATCGCTTCGGTCAGGTTGCGTGCGCGGCCATCGTGCAGCAGCGAAGCATTGCCATTGACCGTTTTGCTCAGGCCGATGCCCCACAGGGGAGGCGTGCGCCAATCGCGCGGTCCGGCGAGAAAGTCCGGTCTGCCGTCGGCGAGCCCTTCGCCCATGTCGTGCAACAACAAGTCGGTGTAGGGGCGAATGATCTGGTAGCCAAGCTGCGGAAGCGCGGGATATTCGCCGGTCCTGATTTCCGGCACATGGCAGACTGCGCACTGCGCCTGCGCAAACAGTTGCTCGCCGCGCAAGGTAACAGGATCGTCGGCACGACGTCGAGCGGGCACGCCGAGGGCCCGGGTGTAGAAAAGCAGTTCATTGAAAGCGCGATCGGATTGTTCCGGCACCATGCCGGTCGGACGCTTACGACAGGCGGCTTGCGGGTCCGGACAATTCTCGCGCTTGAACATGCTGGTGGTGACGCCCATGTCGTTCAGGAATGCGGATGCGTTCTGCTGCCTGAGGCTGGGCTGATTGGCTTTCCAGCCGAAGCGGCCGAGCGCCGTGGTCTGTTTCTCTGCGTCCCAGACATAGTTTGGTCTGCCGTTGAAGCCGAGTTGCTGTTGCCGGCGCGCGATGTCGAGCACTGCATTCTCCGCAATGGCGTCGAGCAGCCCCGCGCCGAATACCGCTGGCGCTACGCGCACCGACGTCATGATGTCCGCGCCGAGCGGCCCGAATGCCAGATTCGTGAAACCCAGCTTAGGGGTGCGCATGGTCACGCTGGATCCATCGGCCAGTTTGTCCTCGTGCTCGCTCCAGGCGATCACGGCGTCACCCTCAGCGAGCGCCCGGCCGAGCTCGCCCTGATTCTGCAACTGATCGCCGTAATTCGGATGTGGCAGCGGGCCGCCGTGCTCGTTTTCACCCGGAATCGAGAGCCGCACCACCATCGATGCGAGCGTTTCTTTCGCGGAATCCGGCGCGTGGCCGCGGCCATTGCCCGCGTGGCAGTCGATGCAAGTTTCTCCATTCGACGTCGGTCCGCGTCCCCATTTGCCGCCGATCACGGCCAGCACCACCCAGCGCTGGTGGAACTCCTGCCTGCCGTTGGCGAAGAGTTCGAGTTGGGCGCCATCCAGTCCCGGTCCCGGCAGCGAATAAGTCAGTGCCGATTCATCGGATAGGGTGAAGTCGCCGCCCGACAACGCCGTCATTGGCCCTTCGCCCGCGAAGGCGAACAATGCGCTGGCCGCAAGCGAAGCGACAAGAACCGGAAGGGATCGAGGGAGCAACATCCTGACGCCTCTTCGTAGGGAAGAATACCTTCTACCACACCCGCAGTTTGAACTGAACTGCCAGCGCTCCGTCGAGCCGGTCCCGGATCGTGGGGATCACGCTCAGGTTCACGCCGAAATACCTGCCCTCGACCGCCAGCACCGGCAACGGGGCGACGAACCATCCGCCGTCGCGATAGTTCGGATACCCGTCGAACGCGCCGATCGCTACGCCGAGGCCCAGTTCGAGACCTGCGACCTGCCAGTGCAGTGGCCGCCATTCGTAGGCGCCATAGTGCGTGCGTGCGTCATTGCTGTTGATATAGGTGCCTACGACCAGGGCGTGGTCAGGCGCCAGCGCGACTTCGACGCTCGGGCCCCAGTTATCGTTGCGCAGGTCTTTGGAGCTGTCGAAGTGCAAAGAGTAAATGAGGGGGCTGATCCAGACGCGCGCCGAGAATTTTTGCGGCGCGTCTTCCGCTTGCGCGCCAACGGGACCGAGTGCGGCGAAAAACAGAACGCCAGCGCACCAAAGATTGCGAGAACGACCAAGGAGAGGCGTCTCTGACGGAAGAGTCGGCTGAGTTATCAAGCTAGCTCGCGAATCCGTAGATAGCAAAGGCGACGAGTACGGCACCGGAAATGCGATTGATCCAGATCAGCTCGGGCAGGCGGAAGACGGCCGCAGACTTCGAAACCAGCGTCGTCAGGATGACCCACCAAAGTATCGATCCGGCAAATACACCGGCCGCGAAGGTGACCGATTGTGCAGTCGAATTGATCGATGCGACGGAAGCGAAGATGCCGGTAAAGAACAAGATCGTCAGCGGATTGGCCATGGTGAGGCCGTAGGCAGTAATAAATGCGCGGCCACCGGAGCCGGCGAGGTTCGTGCGGCCATCAGACTGCGGCCTGGCCAGGGCAATGCGCACGCCGAGCGCGGCCAGCAGCAGCGATCCGACGAGCTTGATCCAGAAGGTGCCGGCGAGCAGTGCCGAAGACACCGCCGTGACCCCGAACGCCGCGATCGCGGCAAATGTCAGGTCCGCGGCCGCTACCCCGGCGCCCACCACCAGTCCGGCGCCTTGCCCGCGATCCAGCGTGCGATGAATGCACAACAAGCCCATCGGACCCACCGGGGCCGCGACTGCCAGGCCGATACTCACGGATTTCCAGAAGAACCACACATCCATAACCTATGGCTCACACACACTCACCGCAGAGGACGCGGAGGACGCAGAGGGAAAAACGAAAGGAGTAATCGGGATTGAAGGCGGGTGCTTCATCGCGAACCACTTCGCCACACCCCGTGGCGCCGGCCGCCGCTGGCGCCAGTGCCGCCGCTGTAGGCCTGGCCGCATCCCTCGTGCTCGCCACGCTGCTCGTTAAGGGCCTCAGCGCCTCGATGCTGAGTGCCGGGCCCGCCTGAGGCCGTGCGCCGCCAACGACGGCC
>JANOGH010000006.1:0-11059 GCA_031414075.1 Betaproteobacteria bacterium
ATCAAATCTCTAGTTATAGATAATAAACTTAATGTAAGTAAAAATATTTTACAACTTAATAAACTTGATTATCTTCTATTTTCTCAAACTGCTGATATGCCAAGTAAAGAAAAGTTAGTTAGAGATTATAACGAAAAAATAGTTACTACAATGAAAGAACGTAATGATAAACATCAAAATAATCCAATTGATCTTTTCATATCTGCTGATCCTAGCAACAATAGAAAATATACTATCTGGCTTATCAAAAGTTATATTCGTGGTGGTATACGAAAACTATAAGATCTAATATCAAGAGCTAAACCTGCTTTAGAATATTTTACGCTACTTTCAAAACAGCTAGATACAGGTGAAAAACCTTGGGAAAATCAGACTGATATAAATAACTATTTTGGTTTAATATCTGGACGAAATTCTTTTTGCAGGTTCCAGACACTTCAACGACTTGCGCCGCGGCGTGCCGCAAATGTCACCGACACTGCTTTCCAAGCGACTGCAGACCCTGGAAGACGTAGGCATCGTTGCTCGGCAGCCTGGTGCCGACGGCCATACGTGGGAATACCATCCAACCAGTGCCTGTCAGGAACTGCGACCGGTCATTGAGTCAATCGGCCATTGGGGACAGCACTGGGTACGTAGCAAGCTGACACGCGATGAACTCGACCCCGGCATGTTGATGTGGTACATCCATCGACACATCGTGAAGAAGCATCTCCCACCAAGGCGCATCGTGGTTTACATCGAAATCACTGACGTTATCAAGCGGATGAAGCATTGGTGGCTGGTCCTGGAAGCGCAAGAGGTTGATCTCTGTCTGCAAGACCCCGGCCATGAAATCGACATCACCCTGATCACAGATCTACTCAGTCTGACCCAGGTCTATATGGGAGATCTGTCGCTCGATCGCGCCCGATCAACGGGTAGGATCGAGATACTCGGTCCCCGCCCACTGATCCAAAACATGCCGAACTGGTTTGCGCGCAGTCGGTTCGCCGAAGACAATCCGCTCAGCGTAACTTAGATCCGTAGCGCGCGACAGCACGCGACACGGTCAAGCCTTGCCTTTTCCCCCCTGCGCCCGAGATCCGGATTAACACAGGGGTCGGAATGCTTCAGTGGCTAATAATCTGTCACGGCAAAAGTTGGCGGCACAGACCTGCGAACAGTCACCCTGCTCAAGGCCGGCTCTTATCAATCAACCTGCAGGCCAGCGTGACCGATGATTTTATGGGGCCCGGGTTTCCGATGTAATGCTTCAGCGCCTCCTCGGCGCGCTTTCTCAGGTCTTTCGAGTTCAAAAGCCCTTCCGCGGCGAGCGCCTTGATATCCTCCTGGTCATGCTCCGCGAACCGCGCAAGCTTGAAAACGGCGAGATCGACCGGCGACAACAGTCTGACTTCGACGACTTTGGGATCGATGCCGCCGAGTTTCAACGGTCTCGAGTCCCTGTACGCGTGCTCATGCAGAAGCCCGAAGGTATCGTTGTACTGGCGGTCGAAGTAAAGCAGGCGGGCCTTGCCATCGGTATCTCGGTAGGAGACCTCAAGATCCTCCGGCAACAGCATCCGATGGGAAAACGTGGCATCGACATCATCGGTCATTCGTTTTGCCGTGTAGAAATGCGCGGCCGCCCCACCGGCAACAAACATCTGCACCGGCAGCACCAGCTTCTTGTTTCCCGATGCCTTGATCGACTCCTCGATGCGACCCACCATCGTCTTGAATGCATCGACAAAGTTTGTCCCGACCGCGGGATTAGGCAGCTTTGGCACGCCACTGCTCCAGCATCGGCAGGAAACGCGATGGACGCACGGGTGACTGAGCAAGCCAGGTGGAAAACACCTCCGGCGTGGTGATTCCTGCGTGAAGCAACTCGGCCAGTTCGAGATAGCGGACTCGATCGTATCCGCGCGCGCTGGCCAGCATGACCGCGAGCCCGCCCATGAAAAAGGACGGGCCGGCGGACCGCCACCGACCGGGGTCCGTTTCGGGCTCCGAACACAAGTCGAGAAGTTTCTGCTCCTCCTCCCGTCCAACCCTCACAGGCATGTGCCGAAGTTCTGCCGCACCGGACTTTGAAGCGGACGCCCGCGCGCCTGGATTCGGGCCAACGAACAGCCTCAGCCCCACCGCATGTGCAAGCGCTTCCAGCCTCGACAGGACGCAATCGCCACGATTGCGCAGCCTGCTGAGGGTTTCGGGACGCACACCCGCCTTGGCCGCCCACTTGCGATCCGACCAGTTTCGGGCGGCTGCCGCGGCTTCCATCGACTTCAGCAAAAGAGAGAGATTGGATTTCATATTGACTTTAACGTCATCCCACCTACCAGTTGTTGCCTTTAACGTCAATCTTTCGATCTGCGCTTGAATGACGCCGGACGGAGAGAAAGTACCGCGCCTGATGGATTTCACCAACGCCCTCCCCCGCTCCGGCACCGGCAAGATCCAGTGGCGGGCGCTGCAGGAGAGGGAATGGGAAGGTATGTCTAAACCTTGAGTTACAAAGCTCAGCAATAGCACAAATGCCGAAGACACAGGCGGAAGGGAGAGGGGCAATCCACCGCGCGCCACTACTCCTTCAATTTGTAGTTCGCGAGTTCGTAGATCTCTTCCTGGCGGGAAGAAAGGTGGTCGGAACGCATTTCGCGTATGAGTCGAATGGTGCGCTTGACCTGCGGTGCATACCAATAAGTCAGTTTCAGACTTTGCGATGCATAGGTGTTTTTATATGTGTTAGTCACGCCCTCGACCTTAATGGCCATGAATTCTCCCGCAGGGACGCGAATTCGCTCTGAGCCCAGCACTTCCAGCTTCATTGACCATACCTCTCGTCGAGAGTCGCTCATTCCCGCGGTCAGGGCAGGTGTCAGATCTTCCCAGTTCTTGCCCATCATGGAGGGGTCCGGTGCAACATAAGGCGAGAATTCAGCCAGGTACATCCGTCCGGGCGTTTCTATTTCCTGATAGGCCTGCGGGTTGAATTCCGGTTCAAAGGTCCGGCTTGCTGAAAATTTCGGGAACTTGGCGCGCGCGAGTTTTTCAGTGACACGGCCTTCCGGGGAGACGCCCGTGATCGATACGGTTAGCGTATCGGTTTTTCTCCCGCGGTCGAACATGTTGTAGGTCCAGGTGTCGCCGATCCTGGGTAGATCGCGCATTGCGCCGGTAGTCTCCAGCGTCGTAGAGCGTGCTGCCGCCACCTGCGGCTCCAGCGTCCCCAGGCGATTGCGCGCGAGGACGGTGAATCTGCCTTTGGGGAACTGATCGAGGTAGCCTTTGAAGTCGGCCGCGTTGGTGCTGTTCTTGATGCTGTCCCAGTAGGCCAGTTCGAAGGCATCGGTCGGGCCGGTTTGCGAAGCAGCAGACGAGAGGGCCTTTGCCTGTTCGGCACTGAGCCGGGCCTTGGCGAGCGCTACGAAGCGGCCATTCGGGTATTGTCTGAGATAGGCGAGATACTCCTCGCTACTGGCGCGATCCTGGATGCTTTCCCAGAACGCCATTTCCCCGGCGAGCCGTGTCTCCGCGGATTCCGCCAGGGCGACCCGCTCTCCACCCTGGCCTGCGCGGAAGTAGAAATCGCCCATGATGCTCGAGCTCTCCCAGGGTATCTGCCGCCCCAGGGTCTCGCGCGAGACGCCTTCGCGCACGCGCTTCAGTGCAATTTCCACCGGCACGCCGGGCATGGCGATGTTGGAGAGCAGGTGCTTGGTGTAGGTGCTGTTCGCACCTTCCCCATCCGCGGCCACGGAGCCGGGCGAGGTGGCAAAGGCGATGAGCGTTCCCGAAGGCGCTTCCATGTGCGCCAGGCCGTTGATCTGCGCGCGGAAGCTGCGGGTAAAGGGGTTGTTGCGGCACGCATCCAGGATCACGAGATTAAGCGAGCTGCTCGCGCGGCTCATCTTGTCGAGCACCTGGTTGGCATCGATCGCGCGATACGGGACTTCGTCTTCGTTCTCGATGGAGGCGCCCACCGGGATCAGGTAATTGCGCCCGCCGACTTGCATGCCGTGCCCGGCGAAATAGAACAGGCTCACGCCACCGGGTTTGAGCCGGGCGCCAAAGGCGCGCATGGCTTCGGTGAAGCCTTCATCGGTGAGGTTTTCCCGAAGCAGGACATCGAAGCCCAGTTCGCGCAGCAGCTTCGCCACGGCGCGGGCATCGTTGACGGGGTTCTTCAGCGTGGCAGTTTCGTAGGCGCCGTTGCCGATCACCAGCGCGACCTTGCGCTCGCGCACCGGGGCGGCCCTGTCCGGCGGCGCGGACGCCGCTGCACCGGTGGTCTGCGACCACGCCTCCGATACGCACACGCAGAGCACGCCCAGCAGGATCAGGAAATAAACAGCGCTCCACCGCCTGCCGGAAAACGGCCGGCTCAGCGACGCTCGCAGCGTCGCTGTTCTTGCAATCGATAGACTTCGCATTGGGCCCTCCCAAGCCGCAATCAACTTCCCCTTCTACAGCCCTCAATATCAACAGTCTGCCACTTAGTTCCCTATTTTTCAGAAATTCGGCTCGGCTCGTAGACGCCGTAGCGCTTGCTCAGTTCGTCCCAGTATCGCGCCGCCTCTTCTGACAAGCCACCTCGTTCGAGCCAGGCAACAAATGCGACACGCTCTGCGACCGTTGCCGTTTCCCGTGGGTAGAAATTGTTGAATCCCGTTTTTGTGTCCAGATCGGCGATACGAAACACGTAAACGGACAAGAAGCGCGAGCCATCGGCACCTCGCGCCGAAACAGACCAGCGGTAGACCGCACCCGCGTCGAGCGCGATATCCCCGGGAAGCGACAGTTTGTTCTCAGGCAGAACGCGCGAGAATAACGTATTGCCTCTTTCATCCTTCAATACGAATTCGTAAGCCACGTCTTTACCGATAGCCTCCCACTCGAATAGAGAAGGAGTGGCCAGCGTTACCGCGGCCTTGGGATGCTTCGCGGGAATCGGCCGCCTTCCGCCGGCTCGCATGACGCTGCCGGCCTGAGACAGGCTTGCATTCCTGATCTGCATTGCCTTGCCGTCCTTGCCGGTAATCGAGGCAAGTCTCATTGGTGCCGCAGCCTGCTTTTCAGCTCTTGGCTGATCCTGACCGAGGGTAAAGGACCCTGCCCCTGCAAGCGCGTATTGGTCTCCGCTCTGCAAATACAGAACTATTACACGTGCGTCTTTTTTGAGCCGTGCCCGGGCGTTGAGTTCGAGCTCTGCGAGCAAACGCAGACTGTGCGCATAACCGTCGCGCAGAATCTCGCCTTCGCCGGAGATTTCGGTAACCATGGCGACGGGTTGCCCGGCAGCTAACGTCCCCCCGGTTGAAGTCGCGAACAACAACGCCGTCAGCATAAATACCAGCGTGGCCAGAAAGTGCCGTTTGCTTATCATCGTGCAAGTCTTTTGCATGTCAGGTTCAAGCAAATCGGAGCCGGGCATTGAATTTCCATTGGCATTGTTTTACCAATGACATTGATTAAGAATGTCTTTTCTGAGCTTCAGCTTTCAGAGCTTAAACCCAAAGGCATATTGACCACAATGGCTTACTCAATCGAAAGACGCGGCAAGCTGGCTGTTGGATGGGTGTTACTGGCGTCCGTCGTCATCTTGCTGGCTGCTTTCCGGGTGACTGAACCACTGGACCTTCGCCTGCTGGACGCGCAGTTCAAAGTACTGCGCAGTCTGCGGTCCATTGAACCAGCACGGGAGGTCGCCCTCATCGGCATCGATGAAAAAACACTGGCCGCCTTTCCCGAACCCATGGCGCTTTGGCATAGGCACTTCGGTGAGCTTCTATTGGCGCTCACGCAACTCAACCCTGCTGCAGTGGGCCTGGACATCGTGCTGCATGATCGCAGCTTTGAAAATGTTCTCATTGGGTCCGATCGTGATTTGCTTCGCGGTCTGATCCTGGCGCGCAAAAGCTACCCACTGGTACTCGGCCTCACGATCGATTCAGCCGGCAATGCCCGCCCGGTTTTTGCACCTTTTTTGGCAGCGGGGGGTCCTGATGCTACGGGATTCGTTCTCATTTCTCGCGATCCAGACAATACTGTTCGGCGGTTCGAGACATACCTGGATGAAGGTGGCAAAGTGACGACGCTCGTGGGCCAGATCGCGCGCAAGCTCGATCTCCAGCCACTCAGTGGATTCATTGATTACTCGCTCGGCTCAGCGTTGGATTACATCCCGATGCATGAGCTCTTGGATGCCTATCGAACTGGAAAACTGACCGCCTTTCGAACCAAACTGGAAGGTAAGATTATCCTGGTCGGTCCCGTGCTGCCGCTGGAAGACCGTGCGCCGCAGCCAATCCTTCTCGCCGGGTGGGAGCAGGGCAAGCGCGATGCCCCGGCCCTGCTGGTACATGCTCAGGCAATCCGTTCAATCGGTTCTGGACTGATTCAGGAGGTGCCTCCGTCATTGCCCGTAGCACTGGCATTGCTCGGGACATTGCTCTGGTTCCTATCCACTGCGCCAAGCAGAGCAGTCGCCCTGCTGGTTTTGCTTTCAGCGGGATTGTTGGGCATCAGCCTTTGGCTTGTGGCGCACCGCTCGTTCTTGCCTGTGGGGATTACCCTTTTCGGGCTCTGGAGCGCGGCGCTTGCAAGGTGGCTGTTCGAAGCCATGGGAAAATTGCAACAGCGCAGGCATCTTCGCGGCGCGCTGGCTGGATATGTAGGTCCACAAATTGTGCAAGAGGTGTTGTCAGGGCGCCTGGCAGCCGGCTTGGGAGGCAGACGAGCACTGATCTGCGTCGTCTTTGCAGATATTCGTGGCTTCACGCCCCGAAGCGAAACCATGACGCCAGAAGCAGTGGTCGATCTGCTCAATCTGTACTTCGAGGAAGTCCTTGATTGTGTGCATCGACACCACGGCACGGTGGCCCAACTAATGGGCGACGGTCTGATGGCATTCTTCGGTGCCCCGAACCCCCTGGACAATCCCTCCCGCGCGGCATTCGCAGCGGCGCAGGAAATGTTTCAGCGTCTTCAAGGACTCAATCTTCGCCTTAAGACCGACAGTATCGAACCCATTGAAATCGGGATCGGGCTCAACACGGGCCACGCGATTGTGGGTCATGTCGGCGCGAGAACCCGACACGAATACACAGCGACCGGAGATGTAGTCAATGTAGCTGCGCGCCTGGAAGGACTGACGAAAGAAATCGGTTTCCCGCTGGTATGTTCCGAGTCCGTAAGGGAACAGCTTCCTGAGGAAACCGGGTTAGTGTCCCTCGGCACGCACAAGATAAAAGGCCATTCTTCGATGATTGTCTACGGGTGGCGCCCAAGTTAGTGCGGATAGAACGGTTACCGCTGAACACAGCGACGCTTCGCGTTGCACGCTCCTTGCTCTTGATCTGCTCTGTGACCACTGTGGCAATACGCCCTTCGTTGCGATCACACAATTCAAAAAAGGATACAATGCATCGCATTTGCAATGCAGATCGGATTGTCTATGAAAACCACCTCCATTCCATCGCTTCGCGTGTCTCCTGAGCTTCGCAAACAAGCCGAAGATGTCCTTGAGCAGGGAGAGACTCTCTCAGGCTTCGTGCTTGATGCGCTGACTCGAAGCATCGAGTACCGCAAATCCCGCCAAGCATTCATTGCGCGAGGCCTTTCGAACGCCGCGCGAGCTAAGGAAACGGGAAAATACGTTCCGGCCTATAAAGTGATCGAGAAACTTGCACGAAAGTTAGCCAAGGCGAAGCAGCGCGCGGCCTGATCCAGTGAAGCGCTACAAGGTTCGCTTCACGCCGGAGGCGGAAGACGATCTGCTGCGGCTCTATGACTTCCTGCTGGAAAAGGACGTGGCTGCGGCAGAACACGCCCTCGAGGCAATCAAAGAGGCAATTGAGCTACTTCGTTTCTCGCCGTTCTCCTGCCGTAAGGCGCTGGCCGACAATTCATTCCTGAGAGAACTCATCATTCCCTTTGACTCTGGGGGATACGTAGCCCTGTTTGAAATCGAGCCCGGCAGCACCATGAACATCCTCGCCGTAAGGCATCAGCGCGAGGAAGATTACCAGTGACGACTTTTACGCCCCCTGCTGCTTAAATCTCTGCCTTTACTTGCGCAGCACCAGCCCGAATACCTGGTCCCCCCGCACGACCGACAGCACCACCCTGCCCGGCACCTTGAGCGCTGCAATGAGTTCCGCCGACGAATGCACCTTCTTCCGATTCACGGCGACGATCACGTCACCTGCGCGCAATCCGTGCGTGTAAGCAGGACTGCGTTCCGCCACGTCCACCACGGCCACCGCTTCGGGCTTGCCGCCGGTTTCGATGGTGCCTACGCTGGCCCCGAGCAGTTCCGGCACGGGCTCGAAATCGCGCGCCATGGCCGCTTTTGAATTCTCGACCTTGGCTTTAAGCACGAGTTCCTTGCCATTGCGAAGGACCTTGAATTCTTGGTTGTCGCCGACCGCCGCAAGTCCGATCTGATTGCGTAGATCCGAGGAACTGCGCACCGCGCGTCCGTTCAGAGAAATCACCACGTCACCGCGCTTGAGTCCCGCCTTCGCCGCCGCGGAATCCGGCGCGATCTCGACGACGAGGGCCCCCTGGTTGGGCGTCAGCCCCAATGCCTTGGCGATTTCCGGTGGCGGATCCTGCGTCGTAAGCCCGATGCGCCCGCGCCGGACTTCGCCGAATTTCGCCAGATGCGCCATCACAGCACGGGCCATGTTGCTGGGCACGGCGAAGCCGATGCCGACGTTGCTTCCCGAGGGCCCGATGATGGCGGTATTGATGCCTACCAGTTCGCCCTTGAGGTTCACCAGCGCCCCACCCGAATTGCCGGGATTGATCGAAGCATCGGTCTGGATGAAATCCTCGTAGCCTTCCATGTTGAGCCCCGTGCGCCCGAGTGCGCTGACGATGCCCGAGGTTACAGTCTGTCCGAGGCCGAACGGATTGCCGATCGCCAGCACGTAGTCGCCGACGCGCAATTGATCCGAGTCGGCAAACCGGATGGCGCTCAGATTGTCGGGTTCGACTTCCAGCAATGCGATATCGGTGCCAGTATCCGATCCGAGGAGCTTGGCCTCCAATTGCCGCCCGTTCTTGAGCGTGACGACGATCTGCAGGGCGTCCTTGATGACGTGAAGATTGGTCAGCACATGGCCAAGCCTGGCGTTCACGATCACCCCGGAACCCGCAGAGATCTGCGGTTGAGAACGTTCCGGAAACCCGAAGAAGCGCCTGTAGAACGGGTCCTGAAGCATCGGGTTGTCGTCTTCCGGCGAGCGCGACAGCACGGCGATGTTGACCACGGCGGGCGTGACCTGCTCCAGCAGCGGCGCCAGCGTCGGCATGCCTCCTTCCACCAAGGGAGGAATGCCGGCGGCGCCGGCCTGGTCGAAGGCGGGCAGCAGCAACACGGCAGCCAGCATAAATCGGAAAATCCCGGGAATCAGTCGTTTCATCGATTGTCCTTCCTTTTAGTGATTGTCCTTGCTGCAATGGGGTCGCCAAACTGCAGGAATGCCAGAATTGCCGGGCCATGATGCGATGTGGGCATAGTTTAGGGCACACCTCGCGCGGCACAACCCCGGGTGCTCCGGAAAGACGATCTGCTATCCTTTCGTTTGACTCCTTCATTCAACAAGCCAGCAACGTGAACGCTCCCGAATCCCGCGACCCCGCCCTCGAATCCGACATCCTCGCCGCAGTCGAAAACCTTCAGCGCGACATGGTCGACCTGGCGACGACATTGGTGCGTTTTCCCTCGCTCAACGGCAATGAAGCGGGTGCGCAGGATTTCATGGAAGGTCTGTTCCGTGGAATGGGACTAGCGACCGAGCGCTTCGAAGTGCGCGACGCCGACCTGAAAAACCTGCCCGGTTATTCACCCTCGGTCGGACAGTGGGAGCGGCACGACAATGTCGTTGCCATCCATCACCCGCACAAGGCAAGCGGCCGGTCGCTGATCCTGAACGGTCACATCGACGTGGTGCCGATTGGCGCGGAAGAGCTGTGGTCGCGCCCGCCGTTCGATCCAATCGTGCGCGACGGCCGCCTGTATGGCCGCGGCAGTGGCGACATGAAGGCAGGCACCGCCGCGTACGTGACCGCGTTCCGCGCGCTGAAGTCGATCGGGCTGCAACCTGCTGCACCGGTGTTCATGCAGTCGGTCGTCGAAGAAGAATGCACCGGCAACGGCGCCCTGGCCTGTCTGCACCGCGGCTACAAGGCGGACGCTGCGATCATTCCCGAACCGTTCGGACACAGCATCCTGAAGGCCCAGGTCGGAGTGATGTGGCTGTCCGTCGAGGTTTTCGGAAAACCGGCGCATGTGCTCAACGCCGCGCAAGGCATCAACGCGATCGAAGCCGCGATCGCGTTATGGCGCGGATTGCAATCGCTCGAAGCAGAATGGAACAAGGCGGACAATCGACACGCCGCGTTCGCGCACCTCGAGCATCCGATCCGATTCAATCTCGGCAAGATCAACGGCGGCGAATGGGCTTCGTCGGTGCCCACGCGCTGCGTCATGGAGTTGCGCTGCGGCTTTTATCCGGGTGTACCCGCCGCCCAAGCGCGTGCCGCAATCGAGGCGCGCCTGGTCGAAACAATGAAGAGAGATCCGGCAATCGCCGGCATCACGCATCGGGTGCGCTACGCCGGCTTCCAGGCCGAGGGCTTCGTGCTCGACGGTACGGCCCCGCTGCTGACTGCGCTCGCCGCGGCGCATTCTCAGGTGATGAACAGGGATGCGGAATGGTTTGCCAGCTCGGCTACGACCGACGCCCGCGCCTTCAATCTGTACGGCAGCATTCCAGCCACCTGCTATGGCCCCGAGGCGCAGAACATTCACGGCATCGACGAGTCGGTATCGATCGAGAGCACGCTGCGTGTTGCCCAGGTGCTGGCGCTGTTCATGGCGCACTGGTGCGGTGTGGAGAAGACGCGATGACTCGACTGTGGTTGGCGATGTTGCTTACCGCAATGGTGTTGTTGGCCGGCTGCGCCAGCTCGCCGGGAATTCCCGAGCAGACGACGGTACGCGCCAGCAATGAAGTCGCGTCCAACGCTGTCGTCCATGCAAAGGCGATGCTCGGAAAAC
>JANOGH010000007.1:0-13762 GCA_031414075.1 Betaproteobacteria bacterium
GTCGGAAGCGATTCTGGCCGCTTCGGCCTGCCGCACGAGCGTGACGGAGACCGTACAGTCGGTTTCTGGAACGCTGCCGGGCCCCGGATTGTGGGGTTGCGAATCGAAGACCGGTACGCAGGTTTCGAAGTACGTGTCCGCTATCCAATCCAACATGGATGGCGAAATCCGCGTAATCGTGACTGGCATCAACACCATCTCCAACGGCATGGCGATCATCCTGAAGCCGTATGAGGACGTAGGCGGCACCCCGATTGTCCAAGCTACCTCGGCTGGTGCGGCGATTGCACGCTGGGATTGCGGCCCGGATGCGGGCAACGGCAATGACATCAACAAGTTCCTGCCGGGTTCCTGCCGTGCCGTCTTTGTCTCGACTGGCGGCCACAAGTCGGGTACATAATAGCGCAGCGCAGTCGGAAACGGATTCACTCTGACTGTTGTGAAAGAAGGCGCCTTCGGGCGCCTTCTTTATTTGGTGTTGAATAGAGAATGCCGGCATCGAGCAAGCACGGAGTCATTGCCCGCGCGGTCCCCATCAGACTGCCTTACCGAACCACTAATTCCGGCGTCGCATCAAAGGCGATGATCATACCAGCGTAGTACCAGATGAATTTTCGCACCTTCGAAGGTCGGCACCCCTTCAGCCTGACACTGGCGATCGTATGCTTCTACTTGATCCTCTCGCCTGTTTGGGTGCCTGGAATCGCGCCACGGCTGTACGACGATTCGCGCTATCTCCAACTTACCGCGTTGGCGCTTCTGCTCATCCCGTTCGCCAGTTCCACCGTCAGGGATGCCGTAACCTTGGCCTGGCTCTCTCTGGATAAGAAGGCGCGCGCGCTGTTGGTGGTTCTGCTCGTGGGGGGCGCGTTGAGCGTGGCTGCTTCGGACGCCGCTCATCTGGGATCAATGGAAGTTGCGCTTGTCGCTCAACTCGTCATGCTGATACTGGTGGTTTCGGCCGCCGTCCGCGAGAGCAGACACCAGGCAGACAACGCGCTGGCGATCGCGATCTTCGCCGGAGCGGCGCTTTGCGTCCTGAAGTTTTGGGTAACTTACGTGCTCTACGCCCTGGAAGGCAAGATTTTTCCGTGGGACAGTCCGTTCCTCGAATTCGCCAACGTACGGTTCTTTAGCCAATATCAGTCTTACACCCTCCTCCTGCTGATCCTTCCCGGCCTCATGCCGGGATTGAGCAAATCCGCGCGTGCGCTGCTCTTTCTTGTCGCTGCGAATTTCTGGGCGCTGCACTGGATGGCGGGAACGCGAGCGGCATGGCTCGGATTGATGGTCGGATCCGCGGTTGTTCTGGTTTTCATGCGGCAAGGCAGGATGGTTTGGCTGCGTGAACAAATGCTCGTTGCGCTCGCTGGCGCAGCGATTTTCCTTGCGCATTCCCATATCGTGGCCTCGTTGCCCGACATTGCGCCGGTCCCGGGCATCAAGTCTATGGTCGATCGCGGCCAAGCCAGCATCAATGAAAGGTTGGAACTCGCGCGAAGCGCTTTTGGGTTCATGAAAGAACACCCTCTGGCCGGCGTTGGCCCCGGACAGTTCGGTCTTCAGCCTTATTCCGCGTATGCCGCCCATCCGCACAACGTTCCGCTGCAGCTGCTTTCTGAATACGGACTACCGGCTGGGCTCGCCGGAATCGCGCTAGTTGTGATGCTCACGGTACATGCGGTGAGAACGTTGCGAAAAGTCTCGGGGCAAGGCAGAGCCTTGGATGCCAGCCTCGTAGCGGCCCTGGCGATGGGTCTCACCGATTCTCTCTTCAGCGGCAATCTGATCATGCCGCACAGCCAGATGTTATTCGGCGTGTTGGCCGGCTGGATCATAGGCCGCACGGTGCGCGCGCCGTCAGGCATGTACGAGAAGGCTCCGGGTTTCACGAGGCTCAGGTTTACGATGGTCTCGACCGCCCTTCTTGCGGTGGCCATCACGACCATTCTGGGCCTCGAATACCTTCCCCTGGCGCAGGACATTCCGGTATGGCTGCCTGCCTGGAATCCCCATTTCTGGCAGTACGGGCGATTCGCCGCCTGGTAGAGTGCGCAGCTGAGTAAACCTCGTGGCGAGATCTTCGAATTCGCGTTTTCGAACGATCAGAGCAGTTTCGGCGTGTTGACGGAATCGATACGAATCGACTTCATGCTTTTCAAGTAATTCTGCAATGGCTCCCAAACCGGGGTACTGGTTGAATCCGCTTCCTTAACCGACGCCCATCCCGCGACTCGATAGGACTTCCCGGCACTCAGAGCCTTTCCATTTACCCGCAGATCCGAGATTCGCCAACCAACAGAAGCGCTCGCATTGCAGGCATAACTGAGCCCGCGTGTACGCACCATGTCGCCGCCCTGGCGATAATAGGGATCGGGATTGAACAGGTTGTCCGCTATGTCTTCCAGCCCATTCTTGATATCCGTGCCAGTGAGATTGCGCACCGAAATGCCGGGGTAAGTAATAGCGGTTTGTGCCATCACGTCCTCGACGGTAATGGCCGATCCGGGCAGCAGGGTCGTCCCCCAGCGAAATCCCGGGGAAAGTGCGATTTGCGCCTCCTGTGCCTGTTGCAGAGATGCCAGAATCAGCTCGTCGAATGACCCGTTGAAATTGCCGCGGCGGTAGAGCAGATCGTCGGTGACGGCCAGAACCTGGCCCAGGGACGATTCGAAAGGCCGCCTTATCTGAGCAACAAGCGCGGCCATTTCCGCGTCCGGCTCCAGCAGATTCGAAAACACCGGCATCAGCGCGTAATCGCAGCGGGTCCTGCCATGGCTGGAGAAAATATCGAGCACACCGATGAATTTGCCGTTCGATCCCCCATTCGCGACCAGTGTTTCGCCGCCGTCGTTCTTGATCCGCATCGCTTTTGGCAGGGCATCGTGAGTGTGGCCCCCCAGAATCGCAGTCAGGCCTTCCACGCGACTGGCGAGCTTCAAATCCACGTCGATCCCGTTATGCGAGAGCAACACGATGGCCGCGACCTTGAGTTTGCGCACTTCATTGATGGTCTCGCGCAATGATTGCTCGTGAATACCGAACGTCCAGTCCGGGATCAGATATTGAGGATTGGCGATCGGGGTATACGGGTAGGCCTGCCCGATGATCGCCACATCCATGCCGTCGATCTCCTTGATGATGAACGGCGAGAACACGCGATCTCCGAAATCGCGCGTGAAAACGTTGTGGGCGATGAAATCGATCGAGCCCGGCATATGGTGCCGAATCAGTTCCATGACCCGTTCGGCGCCCAGGGTAAACTCCCAATGTCCGGTCATGACTTTGACGCCGAGCAGCTTGCTGGCCGCGACCATGTCTGCCCCGCGTGTCCAGAGCGCAGTCGCGGAACCCTGCCAGCTGTCGCCGCCATCGACGAGTATTGCTCCGGGGCGCTGCGACTGTATCAATTTCACGAGCGTGGCAAGATGAGCAAAGCCTCCCATCTTTCCGTATCGTCGCGCCAGCACCTCGAAGTCGACGCACGAAAAAGCGTGCGCGAGCCGGGAGCCGCGTCGCAGGCCGTAGTGTCGGAGCAATGCTTCCCCTGTGAGATGTGGAGGCCGGCGCGCGGCCGCGCCGGCACCGATGTTGATACTCGGTTCCCGATAATGAACGGGAAGCAGCTGTGCGTGGCAATCGGTGAGATGGATCAGGCTGGCAACGCGGTTGTGCTCCGGCAGCCGGTATAGCGGCGAGGCGTTGCTGGCCAGTGCGGGCGCAGCCAGACTTCCGGAGATCGAGGCAAGCGCCAGCGCTTGCAGAAATTCACGGCGGCGCATCTGTCTCGTAAAGCGGGATCCGGTCGGAATGCGGGTTGATGCTTACTTGCGGAAAACCGACGCGCGCATCGACAAGCCGTTGCTGAGATAGGAATGGAAGTACTCGAGGTTGTTGAGTTCTTCGCTGCCCGCCGGAAACGGGGATGCATGCATCTGTTCCATGCACCGCTGGTAGCGCATGTGCAATGTGTTCAGATTGTCGCCACCGCGGAAAACCGGCCAGTGCGTGGTCTGGCCGACGGCAGGAGAGAGAATCTCGGTGCGCAGAATCTTTCCCGCGTTGGCCATGTGGCAGGAAGCACAGGCGAAATTGTATTGGCCAATGCGCGTGAAATACAGCTCCTTGCCACGCTCATATTTTGCCAGCGCCCCGGCCCCGCCCACGCGAACGTCGACGCGCATGCCGTCGGAGAGCGTGCGAGCGTAGGCGGTGATGATACCCATTGTCGCTTTGTCGTCATATTTGAACTCTGCTTCGCCATTGTTGCGCAGGCAGCGATTGAGTTCCATTTCGAACGTAACTACCTGGTCGCCGCCTGAATCGTAGTAAGGGTAATTGCCGGCGACATTGCGGCCGGCATCGGTAAGGCAGCCGGCAAAAGTTTTGCCGTTCCGGAAGGGCATTTCCCACAAACTTCTTCCTTTGTCGATGTCGTCCTGGAAAGGGGGGAATTCCATGATGCTGTCGAACTGTGCCTGCGCGTCGCTGGAGAGCATCAATGCACCGTTGACGTAGTGTTCCAGCGGCACGGCCGGGAATTTATCGTGATAGAAAGCGATGAACGCGGCACGATCCTGTTCGGGTGATGCAAAGGAATGTCCTGCCGCACATGTCAGCGCGAGGCCGGCCATCAAGAACCTTTTCAAGGACATAGTCCGTCGCATTGGAATCAATTGAGTGTCGTCTCGATGCTCGCCCTCTCGCCCTTGTTGTCTTCCCAGCGCACGGCTACCTTGTCACCCGTTTTGGCGCCGCGTATCCGAAAATTCACGAAAGGATTTTTCGACACGGCCTGGCTCCACTGCGCGTCCAGGACAGTCTTGCCATTATGCGAGGCGACGACGCGCTGGATAAAATGCAGCGGTATGACGTCGCCGGTAATGGGATCCTTGCGCAGACCGGTCTCCATCGGATGGAGCATCAACACTTTTACATCGGCAACATTGCCCTGGAGCTGGGCACGGATTTTCATTGAGTCAGCCATCTGCGGATTTTCCTCCAACTCCTGTTAGCTTCAACCACCACAACCACCTATGGTCACCTTCACCTCCTGGGTGGCGACGTAGAACCTGCCGGCGGCCTTAACGAGGACCCTGACCTTGGACGATTCGCCCATCTTGATCCGGGTGGAGATGAAGGGTTCCATGTCACCGGTGATGTCGAAAATGGCGACGAGCGGCTGCGGATTCTTATCTGCAATGATGTAGATCGATTGCGTCGCCGGAATGCGGCTGACGATCTCCACGGGGACAATCGCGCCATTTTCCGCGATCTCCGGTGCTTTCAGCTGGATCTGATCGGAATCGATGGTGGCGGTCGCGCCAATGTACTTGAGGGCATCGGCCAGTGCTCTGGCGTCAAACGCCGCCTCGTTCCATTGCGCCGCCAGCAGCCGGACAGGGTGCAACCATCCCGCGGCAACGGTCGCGACATAGGTGCTGCTGACCGCGAGCGTGCATAGAAATTTTCTTCGCAACAATATTCTCCGTATGGACTGCGTACTCCTGGCATTCGTGCCCGGGTACGCGTTCCTTCAAAGCGTGTACAGGTAGTCGACGATCAGTTCGATCTCTTCGGGCGTCAAAATCTGACGCCTTCCGAACGGTGGCATAACCGTATCGGCATTGGTCAGCCCGGCATCCCAGATCCGGAGCCGCAACGATTCACGATCCGGAAATCGCGCGCGCATCGCTACCAGTGGCGGGCCGATATTGGCAGACGTAACTGCGCTGCTATCGCCCGGTATCGTGTGACAGGCAAGGCAGTTGCCCTTGGCCACGTCCTGGGCCAGTCGCGACCCGTCGGCTCCCTTTTCCGCCTGATCCGCCCAGGCAGCGCAGGCACTCGCGAGAGCCATGGCCAACACCAACAATCCAAGCGGCGTAGCGGGTTTCATTGAGAATTCGCAATAAACCGTCAGACCGCTCGCGCGACAAACGGTTCGTGCCTGATCAGGCCTGCGGCCCTGCCCGCCAGTGCCCCGATTTGCCGCCGCGTTTTTCCATCAGTTGCACGCCTTCGATATGCATGCCCCGGTCCACCGCCTTGCACATGTCATACATCGTGAGCAGCGCGACACTGACGGCGGTGAGTGCTTCCATCTCGACGCCGGTGCGGCCTACTGTCTCGGCTCGTGCCGAGCACTCCACCGCGTTGTCTTCCACCAGCACTTTGAAATCGATGCTTACGCTGCTCAGCGAAATCGGATGACAAAGCGGAATAAGCTCGGAGGTCCGCTTGGCGCCCTGGATCGCCGCCACGCGTGCGATACCCAGGACGTCTCCTTTGCCGGCGGTGCCTTGCAGGATCTTTTGCAACGTTTCCGGGAGCATGACAATCCTGCCGACCGCGATGGCAACGCGATGGGAATCCTGCTTTGCAGCCACGTCGACCATGTGCGCCTGGCCGGCGGAATCGAAATGAGTGAGTTCGCCCATCCGTAGCCCTGTTTATGTGAGCGGGCTGCACTGCGCCCGCGGAACTCCTCCGACAGTGGCGCTATCATAGCATCATGAAATTTCAGACACTCATGTTAGCGCTCCTGGTCTCGAGTATTGCATTGGCCGACGAGCTGCCCGACCTTGGAGATGTTTCCCAAAGCGCGCTTTCGCCTGTGCAGGAGCGCAAGCTGGGCGAGGGGATCATGGGGCAGATTCGTTCGAGTCCCGTTTACCTTGACGATCCCGAGGTCACCGACTATCTCAATACGCTTGGCTACCGTCTGGTGGCAAACAGCCCCGATCCCGCCGGACCCTTCGAGTTTTTTGCCATTGCGGTCAGCGGCATAAATGCCTTTGCGTTACCTGGCGGATTCGTCGGCGTGTATTCCGGATTGCTGCTCACCGCGCAGAACGAATCGGAACTGGCAAGCGTGTTAGCGCACGAAATTGCCCACGTCACCCAGCGCCATATTGCGCGCATGATCGCCGCTCAGCAACGCGCCAGCCTCGCCTCGATGGCGGCGCTTGCGGTGGCCGTTCTCGCAGCGCGCTCCAATTCAGAGGTATCTGCGGCCGCCATCGCGGCCGCCCAGGCGGGGACGATCCAGTCGCAGCTGAACTTTACGCGTGAAAACGAACGCGAGGCCGACCGCATTGGTTTGCAGATCATGGTTAAATCCGGCTTCGACGTGCATGCGATGCCGGTCTTCTTTGAACGGATGCAAAAGGCAACACGGGTGTACGAGAACGGCGCCCCATCCTACCTGCGCACCCACCCGCTCACGTTCGAGCGCATTGCGGATATTCAGAGCCGCATCCAGGATATTCCATTCCGCCAGGTTCCCGACAGCCTCGAATTCCAGTTGGTCCGTGCCCGCTTGTCGGCCCAGGAAGGCAATGCCCGTGAAGTGGTGGCGAATTTCGACAGAATGATCGACGCGCGCAAGTTCGGCACCGAAGCCGCAGCTCGCTATGGCCTGGTCGTGTCGCTGCTGCGGGTTGGCGACAAGGCTCGCGCGCGCAAGGAAATGGCATTGCTGCAGGGCTTGAAAGTGAAAAGTCCGATGATCGAAGCGCTGGCGGCGCAAACCCTGATCGCGGGCGGGGAGATCGAGAAGGGGCTCGCCTTCTACCGGGAGGCTTTAAGGGCGAATCCCAATCGCAGGGCGCTGATCTACGGCTACATCGATGCGCTGATCGCCGCCAATAGGGCCTCTGATGCGGTACAGTTCCTTGATGGCCGGATGGACGGGCGGCCTGCGGATCCGCAACTATACGAATTCCAGGCCCGCGCCTATTCGGTTCTGGGCAAGCGGCTCTTGGAGCATCATGCCCTTGCGGAAGTCTATGCACTGCACGGCAATTTTCCGGCAGCAATCGAACAGCTCCAGATTGCGCAAAAAGCCGGAGATGGCGACTTCTATCAAAAATCCAGCGTGGAGGCACGACTCAAGGAATTGATGGCAGTCGATGCTGAAAACCGGCGCAAACCCTGACTTCAGAGCCCTGCAGGAGCACCGTCGGCCACCACGCTGGCCACGAAGGCCGCCTTCGGTTACCTGCTAGCCATTGAATTTAATTAAAAACCTCGCCTTGCTTCCGCGAATTTTCTATCATACCGGAGCCCTCCGGCTGGCGATCTGAACCTCGCGGCCTCTTCATGGACAAGATCGGCAAATACCAGATCATCAAGGAGCTCGGCAGGGGGGCGACCAGTGCGGTCTACCTGGCGACCGATGCCTTTGCGGGACGCCAGGTGGCCATCAAACTGGTACGGGCCGATGCGCTAGGCGACAAAGAGCAGGGCCGCCGCTTTCACAAGCTGTTCCTGGTCGAGGCGTCTCTCGCCGGCAAACTTTCTCATCCGCATCTCGTGGCGATCTTCGATGCCGTTTCCGACGAGGATGGCAGTTACCTCGTCATGGAATATGTACCGGGGGGCACGCTCGAGCCCTATACCCTGCCCGCCAAGCTGATGACGATCAACAGCATCGTCGAGATCATTTTCAAATGCTGCAAGGCCCTCGACTATGCGCACCGGCACGGCATCATCCACCGGGACATCAAGCCCGCCAATATCCTTCTGACCGGCGAGACCGACATCAAGGTTTCCGATTTTGGCGCTGCACTCTCGATATCCGCTGAAACTACGCAGGTGTCGGGAATCGGTTCCCCGGCTTACATGTCGCCTGAACAACTGCAGGAAAGGACGTTGAACCATCAGACCGACATCTTTTCCCTGGGCGTGGTGATGTACCAGTTGTTGACCGGGTCACTGCCTTTCAGGGCGACCAACAACTACAGCATGGTGTATCAGATCATCAATGTGGATCCGCCGGCGACGAGTCTCCTGCGGCCGGATACGCCTGCTGCCGTCGATGTGATCGTGAAACGCGCGCTGGAAAAAGACATTGCGAAGCGCTTTCAGACCTGGGAGGAATTTGCGCAAGCGCTGGCGGATACCTTCAACAATCTGCAGAAGCCCGAGGAAATTGTCCCTGAAACCGAAAAGTTCACCATTTTGCGCAACCTCGAATTTTTCATCACCTTCCAGGATGTCGATTTGTGGCAGGTGCTGCGCATATCCAACTGGGTGCGCTATTCGGCCGGCGATCCGGTCATTACGGAAGGTGAAGTCGGTACGGCATTTTGCGTGCTCGCAGCCGGCGAGGTGAGAATCACCAAACAGGGCAAGCTGCTGAATATCCTGCGCGCCGGAGAATGTTTCAGGGGAAATGGCCTATCTCGGCAAGCGCGCGTTCCAGCGTACGGCGAGTGTGACGGCCGTGAACGACATCACGGCGATCGAAATCAGCGCCGAAGCCCTCGCACAGGCCACCGAGGGTTGCAAGCATGCCTTCAACGCGGCGTTTCTCGAATTGCTGGTCGGGCGACTGGAGGCCGCCAATACCCGTCTGTCGCAATTGCTGCTCGATCGCAACATCAGCCTCTTCTGAAGGCGCGCGCCAGGCGTTATCATTCGTTTCACTATGAAGACACGAGTGAATGAGCGCTGAAGCCGAAATCAGATTCGATCGCGAGCTGGATGCCCGTGGACTGAATTGTCCGCTGCCGATCCTGCGGACGAAAAAATCGCTGAACGACATGACGACGGGCCAGGTGCTGAAAATCGTCGCGACGGATCCCGGGTCGGTGCGCGATTTCCAGGCGTTCTCCAAACAGACCGGCAACCAGCTCTTGCTTTCGAATGAAAGCGGCGGGGAATACCTGTTCATGATGCGAAAGAAATAAATCCGATGCCAAATATCGACAGTCTGATTGTCAATTTCGATCGTGCGTTGCGCACGTTATGCGCTCGGGCTACGTCGCTGCGGGCGCTGCCGGGCGGCGGCCTGGAGGAGACCCGGCTTGACGAGCAAGACAAGCGCAATGCCGCTGCGCTGATGCGCGTCAATCACGCCGGCGAAATCTGCGCACAAGCCCTCTATCATGGCCAGGCGATGACGGCGCGCAATCAAGCGGTGCGACAGGCCCTCGAACACGCCGCGGCGCAGGAAACCGAACACCTTGCCTGGACCGCGCAGCGCATCGACGAACTCGGCGGCAGGGTGAGCCTGCTGAATCCACTGCTCTATGCGGGGTCGTTCTCAATCGGGGCAATCTCGGGGCTGTTCGGCGACAAATGGAATCTTGGCTTCCTGGCGGAAACCGAGAAGCAGGTGGAGCGACATCTCGACGACCATCTCGGGCGCCTGCCGGAAGAGGACCGTAAAAGCCGGGCGATCGTCGCACAGATGAAAGAAGACGAAGCCGAACATGCGCGCTCGGCGCTGGCACACGGGGGTGCCGAGCTTCCGGCCCCGGCCAGGCAGGCGATGCGCGCGGCCTCCCGGGTGATGACTAACGCTACTTACTGGATCTAATGACTACTCCTCCACGATTTCGAAATCGTGGGTGATCTCGGCAGTTTTGCCGAGCATGATGGAAGCCGAGCAGTACTTCTCCGCGGACAAATGGATCGCCCGCTCGACGTGTTCCCGTTTGACGTTGCGTCCTTTGATCTTGAAATGAAAGTGAATGCGCGTGAAGACTTTCGGATCGGCGGGCGCGCGATCGGCATCGATTTCCAACACACAATCGCTGATGTCCTGCCGGGCTTTTTTGAGGATGGAGACCACGTCATAAGCGGTGCAGCCACCGGTGCCGGCCAGAACCGTTTCCATGGGGCGCGGACCCAGGTTGCGGCCGCCGCCTTCAGGTGCGCCATCCATCACGATGGCGTGGCTGCTTTCCGTTTCACCGACGAAGGCGACATTTTCGAGCCATTTCACCCTGACTTTCATTGCTGTCCTCGTTGTCGGCCCGCGGCGAGGGGCACATGGTACCAGCCAAGTCCAATCACCTCGTAGGGGACCGTGCGGCTCAACTCGGGTTTTTCCAGATTCACTGTGCAACGCAATATTTCCGCCGATCCCGAGACCGCTGCCTGCTTTTTAACATCGACAAGTTCTTCATATTTTACAAGGGATTAAGATCAAAACGCTGTGATTTTGGGGATGACTTGCGATAAAATGCCACGTTTTTTGAAACCTGACGGGTTTGAACATGGCAAAGAACAATGTCGATCGGGGCAAAAGGCGTTTCCTTGTTGCCGCAACCAGCGCGATGGGCGGCGTCGCGGGGGTCGCAGTGGCCGTGCCGTTCGTGCTGAGCATGAATCCCAGTGCGCGAGCGCGGGCGGCGGGGGCGCCGGTGGAGCAGGATATTTCCAAAGTAGAGCCCGGAATGATGATTACGATCGAATGGCGCGGCAAACCCGTATGGATCGTGCATCGGACGCCCGAAATGCTCGCCGGCCTGCCGAAGATTGACGCCGAAGTGGCGGATCCGAAGTCTGCCGTGAAGCAGCAGCCCGACTATGCCAGGAACGAAGCGCGTTCGATCAAACCCGAGTATCTGGTGGTCGTCGGTATCTGTACGCATCTGGGCTGTTCACCTTCGCAGAAACTCACGGCCGGTGCCGAAGGCGGTATGGGCGAAGATTGGCCGGGCGGATTCTTCTGTCCTTGCCATGGCTCCAAGTTCGATCTGGCCGGCCGTGTGTTCAAGGGCGCTCCCGCACCGATCAATCTGGAGGTTCCTCCTTACGCGTATCTGAGCGACACCCGTCTGATCATCGGCGCGGACAGCAAGCGAGCATGACGCGATGAACAAAGTGAAAGCATTGCTGAACTGGATCGACGAACGCTTTCCGCTGACGGCGAACTGGAAGTCGCACCTTTCCGAGTACTACGCGCCGAAGAATTTCAATTTCTGGTACTTCTTCGGATCGCTCGCGATGCTGATACTGGTAATTCAGATCGTCACCGGCATCCTGCTGACCATGCACTACAAACCGGATGCGAGCCAGGCCTTCGCTTCCGTCGAGTACATCATGCGCGATGTGCCCTGGGGCTGGCTCATCCGCTACATGCATTCCACCGGCGCCTCGCTGTTTTTCATCGTCATCTACCTGCACATGTTTCGCGCGCTGCTGTACGGCTCCTACCGCAAGCCGCGCGAGCTGCTATGGCTGTTCGGCGTGCTGATCTATCTGTGCCTGATGGCAGAGGCCTTCTTCGGGTACCTGCTGCCGTGGGGTCAGATGTCTTACTGGGGCGCGCAGGTGATCGTGAACCTTTTTGGCGCCGTGCCGTTCATCGGGCCGGATCTGTCGCTCTGGATCCGGGGTGATTACGTCGTTTCAGACGCGACGTTGAGCCGTTTCTTCGCCTTCCACGTTATCGCCGTTCCGCTGGTGCTGCTCGGGTTGGTGGCGGCGCATCTGCTGGCACTGCACGAAGTCGGCTCCAACAATCCGGATGGGATCGAGATCAAGAAGAAGAAAGACCCCAAGACCGGCATCCCGCTCGACGGCATCGCCTTCCATCCCTACTACGTGGTCAAGGACATCGTCGGCGTAGTGGTGTTCCTGATGGTGTTCAGCGCGATCGTATTTTTCGCCCCTGAGATGGGCGGCTATTTTCTGGAATACAACAATTTCGTTCCCGCCGATCCGCTGAACACGCCTTTGCACATCGCCCCGGTCTGGTACTTCACGCCGTTCTATTCGATCCTTCGCGCCGTGCCGCCACTGTTTGACTCACAGTTTCCGGGGGTCATAGCGATGGGATTGTCGGTGATGATTTTGTTCCTGTTGCCGTGGCTCGATCGCGGCGCGGTGAAGTCGATCCGCTATCGCGGCCCGATCTACAAGGGCGCGCTCGCACTGTTCGTCGTCGCTTTCCTGATTCTGGGATATCTCGGCACCGAGCCGATCAATCTTTGGGGCCAGTTCGGCTCGTGGCTCAGCGGCGCGGAACGCGCCACTGTCGCGGCACGCGTCTTCACGGTCATCTACTTCCTGTTTTTCCTGCTGATGCCCTGGTACACCAGGATCGACAAGACCAAACCGGAGCCGGAGAGGGTGACATCGTGAGACAACTGTTTTTCGCAGTGCTGTTGGCGCCGCTTGTCGTATTTGCGTCGGCAGACGAACTGCAGCTTGATAGCGCCAATATCGATCCGCACGATGCGATTTCGATGCAGCGCGGCGCCCGCGTCTTCGTCAATTACTGCCTGAACTGTCATTCTGCGAGCGCGATGCGCTACAACCGCCTGACGGACCTGGGCCTGACCGAACAGCAGATCGAGGAGAATCTGCTGTTCACCGCCGACAGGGTGGGGGAGCCGATGACCATCAGCGCCAGCCGCAAGGATCAGCGTCAGTGGTTTGGCATCGAGCCCCCGGATCTGTCTGTCATCGCGCGCTCACGCGGTACGGACTGGCTCTACACCTATCTGCGCACGTTCTATCGCGACGAAAAGAGCCCGACCGGGTGGAACAATCTGGCCTTTCCCAACGTCGGCATGCCGCACGTGCTGTGGCAGTTGCAAGGCTCTCAGGTCTTGAAGACCGAAAGCGAAGAACGCGAGGGTCACAAAGTCGAGCACAAGAAGCTCGCGCTGGAATATCCCGGCAGCCTGTCCACGCTCGAATACGACAAGCTCACCCGCGATCTGGTGAACTTCCTGTCCTATATGGGCGAGCCGGAAAAAACGAAACGATCGCAGATCGGCATTGTCGTCCTGTTCTTCCTTCTGCTCTTCCTGGTGCCGGCCTGGTTGCTCAAGAGAGAGTACTGGAAAGACGTGCACTGACCAACAACACCCGGGAAACGGCCCATGATGACCCTTTATTCGGGCACCACCTGCCCATTCAGCCAACGCTGCCGCATCGTCCTCTACGAAAAGGGGATGGACTTTCAGATCATCGACGTGGACCTCTACAACAAGCCGGAGGACCTGGCGGTGATGAA
>JANOGH010000008.1:0-3830 GCA_031414075.1 Betaproteobacteria bacterium
CTCGAACGCCTCTTCGATCGGTCCCACCATGTAGAAAGCCTGCTCGGGCACGCTGTCGCATTCGCCCGCGACAATCATCTTGAACCCTTTGATCGTGTCCTTGAGCGTGACGTACTTGCCGGGCGAGCCCGTGAATACTTCGGCCACGTGGAAGGGCTGCGACAGGAAGCGTTGGATCTTGCGTGCACGCGACACCGCCAGTTTGTCCTCGGGCGCCAGTTCGTCCATGCCGAGAATCGCGATGATGTCGCGCAATTCCTTGTACCGCTGCAGCACTTCCTGCACCGCGCGCGTGGTGTTGTAATGGTCTTCACCGATCACTTGCGGATCAACCTGGCGCGAGGTCGAATCGAGCGGGTCCACCGCCGGATAAATGCCGAGCGACGCAATATCGCGCGACAACACGACGGTCGCGTCAAGGTGGCCGAATGTCGTGGCCGGGGAAGGATCGGTCAGGTCGTCCGCCGGCACGTACACGGCCTGGATCGAGGTGATCGAACCGGTCTTGGTCGACGTGATGCGTTCCTGGAGCTTGCCCATCTCCTCCGCGAGCGTCGGCTGGTAGCCCACCGCGGAGGGCATCCTGCCCAAAAGGGCGGACACTTCAGTACCCGCGAGCGTGAAGCGATAGATGTTGTCGACGAAGAACAGGATATCGCGGCCTTCGTCGCGGAAGCTTTCGGCCATGGTGAGGCCGGTCAACGCCACGCGCAGGCGGTTGCCCGGCGGCTCGTTCATCTGGCCGAACACCATCGCCACCTTCGAATCGGGCAGGTTGTCGAGCTTGATGACTTTGGCCTCGATCATCTCGTGGTAGAAATCGTTGCCCTCGCGGGTGCGCTCGCCGACGCCGGCAAATACGGAAAGACCCCCGTGCTGCGTGGCGATGTTGTTGATCAGTTCCAGCAAGATCACGGTCTTGCCGACGCCGGCGCCGCCGAACAGGCCGATTTTTCCGCCCTTGGCGAACGGGCAGATGAGGTCGACCACCTTGATGCCGGTCTCGAGCAGATCGACCGAGGGCGAAAGCTCGTCGAACTTGGGCGCCGTCTGATGGATCGAGCGCAGCTTGTCGGACTTGATCGGGCCGCCGTCGTCGATCGGCCGGCCCAGCACGTCCATGATGCGGCCGAGGGTCGCCGGGCCCACCGGGACCGAAACCGGTTTCCCGGTGTTGGCGACTTTCATGCCGCGCCGCAAGCCGTCGGAGGAACCGAGCGCGATAGTGCGTACGATGCCGTCGCCCAGCTGCTGCTCGACCTCGAATGTGAGCCCCTTTTCGGCCAGCGGGTTGATCGCGTCTTCCTCCAGAACCAGCGCGTCGTAGACGTGCGGCATGGCGTCGCGCGGAAACGCGATATCGGTTACCGCGCCGATACACTGGACGATGGTGCCTTGTGCTTGTGCCATATAGCGTTCTTCCTAAGCGTTTAATTCAAGTGGGCTGTGGTCCACCGCTAGACGGCGGCGGCGCCGGCGACGATCTCCGAAAGCTCCTTGGTGATCGCCGCCTGGCGGGTCTTGTTGTAAATGAGCGTCAATTCGTCGATCACGTCGTTGGCATTGTCGGACGCCGCCTTCATCGCCACCATGCGCGCGGACTGCTCGGAAGCCATGTTTTCCGAAACGCTCTGGTAAATCACGGCCTCGATGTAGCGCGTGAGTACCTGGTCCAGAACGACCTTGGCCTCCGGCTCGTAGATATAGTCCCAGCTGCCTTCGGGCACGCCCATCCGTTCTCCGGTAAGTGGCAACAGCTGCTCCATTACCGGTTCCTGTTTCATGGTGTTGAAAAAGCGGGTGTAGAAAATCAGCACTCGGTCGAAGCGATCCTTGGTATAGCCGTCAAGCATGATCTTGACGGCGCCGATCAGATATTCTAGCTTCGGGCGATCACCCAGGGCCGTTGTCTGCGCTATGACGTTCGCGCCAAGGCGCTGCATGAAGCCGAGGCCTCTGCCGCCGATGCAGCAGACATCGATTTCCTCTCCCTCGGTCAGCCACTGCTTGTACTGATTGAGAACCATGCGCAGCACATTGGTGTTCAGCCCCCCGCACAGGCCCTTGTCGGTGGTGACGACAATGATGCCCACCCGCTTCACCGTGTCGCGCTCAATCAGGAAGGGATGGCGATACTCGGGGTTGGCATGCGAAATGTGCGCAGCGACATTACGGATCTTCTCGGCGTACGGACGCGCCGCGCGCATGCGTTCCTGCGCCTTGCGCATCTTCGAGGCGGCAACCATTTGCATCGCCTTGGTGATCTTGCGCGTGCTTTCCACGCTCTTGATCTTGGTTCGTATTTCCTTGCTGCCTGCCATGCGTCTCGTCCTTGGCCGGGATTCGGGCTGGTTCCTGAATTACCGGATCACAAAATCAGTAGCTGCCGTTTTTCTTCCAGTCTTCGATGGCGGTTTTGAGCGCCTTCTCCTCGTCGGCACTGATGTCTTTCTTTTCTTCGATACCGTTGATCAGCGCCATGTATTTCGACCTCACGTAGTCGCGCAGGCTGCGTTCTGCCGCCAGCGCCTTCTTGATATCGATGTCGTCGAAATAACCGTTGTTGACGGAAAACAGCGTCAGCACCATTTCGCTCACCTGCATCGGCTGGTACTGCGCCTGCTTCATCAGCTCGGTAACCATGCGTCCGCGGTCGAGTTGCTTGCGGGTCGCTTCGTCGAGATCGGACGCAAATTGCGAGAATGCCGCGAGTTCGCGGTATTGCGCGAGCGCGAGCCGCACGCCGGCGCCGACGTCCTTGCGCTTCATGACCTTGGTCTGGGCGGCGCCGCCGACGCGCGACACCGAAACACCGGCGTTGATGGCGGGACGGATACCGGCGTTGAACAAATCGGTTTCGAGGAAAATCTGGCCGTCGGTAATCGAAATCACATTGGTCGGCACGAATGCCGACACGTCGCCGGCCTGCGTTTCGATCACCGGTAGCGCAGTGAGCGAACCGGTCTTGCCCTTGACCGCGCCCTTGGTGAATTGTTCGACGTACTCCGCGTTGACGCGCGCCGCGCGCTCGAGCAGCCGCGAGTGCAGATAGAACACGTCACCGGGATAGGCTTCACGGCCCGGCGGCCGGCGCAGCAGCAGCGAAATCTGGCGGTAGGCCCACGCCTGCTTCGTCAGATCGTCATAAATGATCAATGCATCCTGCCCGCGGTCGCGGAAATACTCGCCCATGGTGCAGCCGGAGTAGGGCGCAATGTATTGCATCGCCGCCGATTCCGATGCCGTGGCAGCAACCACGATCGTATAAGCCATCGCGCCGTGCTCTTCGAGCTTGCGCACGACGTTGGCGATGTTCGATGCCTTCTGGCCGATCGCGACGTAGACGCAGAACAGGTCCTTGCCCTTCTGATTGATGATGGTGTCGAGGGCGACGGCGGTCTTGCCGGTCTGGCGGTCGCCGATGATCAGTTCGCGCTGGCCGCGGCCCAGCGGCACCATGGCGTCGATCGACTTAAGACCGGTCTGCACCGGCTGCGACACCGATTGTCGCGCGATCACGCCCGGCGCGATCTTCTCGATCACATCTGTCAGCTTGGCGTTGATCGGGCCCTTGCCGTCGATCGGCTGGCCGAGCGAATTGACCACGCGCCCGAGCAGTTCGGGACCGATCGGTACCGACAGAATCTTGCCGGTGCATTTGACCGCGTCGCCTTCGGTAATATGCTCGTACTCGCCGAGCACCACCACGCCGACCGAATCGCGCTCTAGGTTCAGTGCAAGACCGAATGTGTTTCCCGGAAACTCCAGCATCTCTCCCTGCATGACGTCGGCCAGACCGTGAATGCGGCAGATACCATCGGTAATGGAAA
>JANOGH010000009.1:0-3212 GCA_031414075.1 Betaproteobacteria bacterium
GTTTCAGCGTTTTGTGCGTTTGTGCGCCGGGCGCAGCGGGCAGATTCTGAATCTTTCCTCGCTGGCCATCGACTGCGGCATCACGCACAACACGGCCCGAGCATGGATTTCCGTTCTGGAGGCCAGTTACATCCTGTTTCTGCTGCCTCCGCATCATATGAATTTCAGCAAGCGGTTGATCAAGTCGCCGAAGCTCTACTTCTACGACACCGGCTTGCTGTGCTGGCTGCTGGGGGTGCAGGAGGCGGATCAACTCGCCACGCACCCGCTGCGCGGCAGCCTATTTGAAACGATGGTGGTTGCGGAACTGGTGAAGACTCGTTTGAACAGGGGTGGGCGCGCGGCGTTCCATTTCTGGCGCGACAGCAATGGCAACGCGGTGGATGTCATTGCCGATGTCGGGGTGAAGCTGATGCCGATTGAAATCAAGTCGGGTCAGACATTGAACCGGGAGTTTTTTGTCGGGCTGGAACGCTGGTTGGTCCTCGCCGGCGATCGGGCCGCATCGCCTGCGTTGATTTATGGCGGGACGCAAACCCATGAGCGCAAGGGGATCCGCGTGCTCGGCTGGAATGCCGTTGGGCGGATACTGGAGGCCGAATGAGGTCGACCGGTATGCCACCCGCCGACTCTGCCGCGATGGGCGCTCGGCCGCAGCGTTCGGTGCCAGGGTCCGAAAGCGAAGGTGGTCCCAAGGGCCATTTCCAACTGGAAGCCCGGCGGTTTCGCCTATAATTCCGCGCCATGGAAACCCTGCACGCGACCGCCTTCTGGGCTCCGTTTGTCGCCTTCGCCGTCGCGGTGTCGGTCACCGCCTTGTTGCGCAGCCGTCGGGCGGCGGGACTGGCGCTGGACCATCCCAATGAACGCTCGCTGCATTCCCGTCCTGTTCCGCGCACCGGCGGCATCGCGATCATCACAGGCATGGTCGCGGCGGCCTTGTGGCTTCGTGCCAGTCCCAGCTTGCTGGTTCCGGCCGTTGCGCTGGCCATGGCTTCCTATCTCGACGATCGTCATGCTCTGCCCGCGGCGGTGAGATTGTTGATGCATCTGGTGGCCGCTGGCGTCTTTCTTTGGCTGGCCGCCGGCTCTTCCGGGGCGGCCTTGCTAGTCGTCCTGTTGCTCACCATCGCCTGGATAACGAACCTTTACAACTTCATGGACGGTGCCGATGGATTGGCAGGCGGCATGGCCGTCATCGGTTTCGGGACCTACGGATTGGCGGCGTGGCTTGGAGGCAACGGCGAGTTCGAAATGCTGGCCTGGTCGATCGCGGCAGCGGCAGCGGGATTTTTGATCTTCAATTTCCCGCCGGCGAAGATTTTCATGGGCGATGTCGGCTCGATTCCACTGGGGTTCCTGGCCGGGGCGTTCGGCGTTGCCGGCTGGCAGCGGGGGCTTTGGCCGCTGTGGTTCCCGCTGGTCGTGTTCGCACCGTTCATCGTCGATGCCACCGCGACGCTCGCGCGCCGGCTGCTGCGCGGCGAACGTGTCTGGGAGGCGCATCGGCAGCATTACTACCAGCGATTAATCCTGTCCGGTTGGAGTCATCGGCGCACTGCATGGTCGGAATACGGTTTGATGCTCCTGTGTAGCGCGACGGCGCTCGCTGGTCTGCAGCAGCCGCCGGCGGGACAGTTCGCGCTGACATTCGCGCTCGCGCTGACCATCGCCGCGGCGATGTGGGCCGTCGACCGGCGCTGGAAACGATTCTCCGGGACAGCGCATGGCTAGTCTGCCGGCCATCAATCCGCGTTCCGCGCTCGCATTCCTGCACGACGTCGCTGCTGCCGGTGCAGCCTGGCTGGCCGCCTTCTGGTTCAGGTTCAACTTCGATATCCAGTCGGAGTACCTGCCGGTCATGTGGACCACCGTCGGCTGGGTGATGCTGGTCGACTTACTGTGTTTCTGGTTGTTCGGGTTGTACCGGGGACTATGGCGATACGCCAGCATCCATGATCTGCGCCTGATCGTGATCGCAGTGGGCGTCGCAGCGATCGCCTTCCCTGCGCTGGTGGTGCTGATCCAGCCCGCCTTCGTGGTGCCGCGTTCGGTCTATGTATTGCAGCCGATGCTGCTGCTGTTTTTCATGGGCGGAAGCCGCCTGCTGTATCGCGCATGGAAGGAACGTAACATCGGCAAGCTCGGCGCGCTCTATGGCAAACCAGTCGTGATCCTCGGCGCCGGCGATGCTGCCGTGACGCTGCTCAAGGATCTCGCTAGCAGTGGCGAGTGGCGCGTGATCGGGCTGCTGGACGACGATGACACCACGCATCGCCGGCAGATCCTCGGTGCCACGGTACTGGGGCGGATCGCCGACCTGGCCGTGGTTGCGGCACGATTCGCTGTCGAGCACGCGATTGTTGCCATGCCGTCGGCGTCGCATGTCGTGCGGCGGCGAGTCGTGGGCATCTGCCAGGATGCCGGCGTCAGAGTGCTGACCGTGCCGTCATTCGAGGACCTGATGAGTGGCAAGGTGACCGTTTCGCAGATCCGCAACGTCGAACTGGACGACCTGCTGGGACGTGACCCGGTCACGCTGGATAGCGCCGGACTGGCGGAATTGCTCGAAGGCAAGACTGTCATGGTGACTGGCGCCGGCGGTTCGATCGGTGCGGAACTGTGCCGTCAGATCGCCCGCTACAACCCGGCGCGCCTGGTGCTGTATGAAATGTCGGAGTTCGCGCTCTATCAGGCCGAGCAGGAATTTCACGGCGCGTTCCGGCGTGGGCCGGTGACCTGCATGGTCGGCGTTGCCAAGAATCCGCAGCGCGTGGCGCAGGCGCTGGAAAAATACCGGCCGCAGGTCATTTTCCACGCCGCGGCTTACAAGCATGTGCCGCTGATGGAAGAGGAGAACGCCTGGGAAGCGGTGCGCAACAACGTCTACGGAACTTATGTCGTGGCATCCGAGGCAATGCGTCACGGCGTGGACAAATTCGTTCTGATATCCACCGACAAGGCGGTCAATCCGGCCAATGTCATGGGGGCGAGCAAGCGGCTGGCGGAAATGGTCTGCCAGTCCTTGCAGCGGTCGCAGGGCACGCGCTTCGTGATGGTTCGTTTTGGCAACGTGCTCGGCAGCGCCGGCAGCGTCATCCCGAAATTCCGCGAACAGATCGCTGCGGGCGGCCCATGGTGCCGGCCTGCAGCACCAGTTGCGCCGCTTCCGGAATGGACATGAAGAAGCGGGTGATCTCAGGATGGGTGAC
>JANOGH010000010.1:0-8552 GCA_031414075.1 Betaproteobacteria bacterium
GGTTCGGTGCGAGGAAGCCGTGGAGGTTCCGGCCGATCAGCACAATCATTGCGGCGCCGATGAGCAGCAGAACGATCCATCCCCAGATCGTCGGAAGCCAGATCTCGCGTCGATGGATAAGGGCCGGACGTATCATGCCGAACACAGGGAACTCAGCGCCATGCTGCTCAGGCACAATCCCCGGTCGCGCGAACACCGGCGGTCTCGGTGCCCTGCCCTGCGATGCGCGAAACGACGAGGCTGTTCAGATCGGGCCGCCATATCCCCTGTGTCATACTATTTAAAGCCGGTATCAAAACTGAGAAACTTCGGGTCGCCGACAAAAGACAATAAAGACAAGAGTCCGCACTGGTATGCATTCACCGGCTTGGTCTTGCCATTGCTCATCGTCCGGTTCCATGGTTTAAGGTCCTAATGTTACGAGTTCCATGAGAGATCCGCTAAACGGTCGCATACCTGCGGACGTTGGTGTAGTCGTTATCGGCCGCAACGAGGGCGAGCGGCTGGCCAGGTGTCTTGACTCCGTTTTTCGCATGGCCGACCGGGTGGTGTACGTGGACTCCGGATCGACGGATGGATCGGTGATCATGGCGCGGGGCAAAGGCGCCGCGGTCGTGGAACTGGACATGAGCACGCCTTTTACCGCCGCAAGAGCACGGAACGAAGGATACAGGCGCTTGCGCGAATTGGCGCCCAACCTTTTGCATGTCCAGTTCGTGGACGGAGATTGCGAGTTGGCCGAGGGCTGGTTGGCAAAGGCCTCGGCGTTTCTGGACGAGCATGAAGGCATGGCGGCGGTGTGCGGGCGGCTTCGGGAAAAATTTCCGGCACGATCGGTCTACAACATGCTGTGCGATATCGAATGGGACACCCCAATCGGTGAAGCGAAAGCGTGCGGCGGCATTGCAATGGTACGGGTCCGTGCGTTTGAAAGCGTGCAGGGATTTCGACCCGACCTGATAGCGGGCGAGGAACCGGAGCTTTGCGTACGCATGCGGGCTGCGACATGGCGTATCTGGCGTCTGGACGGGGAGATGGCATTGCACGACGTGGCGATGACCCGATTTGCCCAATGGTGGAAACGCTCGAAGCGCGCTGGGTACGCATTTGCCGAGGGTGCATGGCTCCATGGCGCACCACCGGAGCGACATTACGTCCGCGAGTCGAGGCGCGCTCTCCTGTGGGGCGTGCTTCTGCCGCTCTTTGTCCTCGCTTGCACCTTCGTCGACCCTCGGTATTTCGGTCTGGTACTCATCTACCCGCTACAAGTGATTCGTATTGCACTCCGGGGAAATCTCACGGGAAGCAAGGCATGGTGGCGAGCGGCCTTCCTCGTTCTCGGGCGATTCCCTGAAGGCCTCGGGCAACTGAGTTTTCTCATCAACCGAGTCCTGCGCAAACGTGGAACGCTGGTCGAATACAAGTGATTTTCCCCACGCCGCCCTCCCCTGAGAATATTCTTCCGGGCCTGCATGCGATCACCCGACAGGTCAACCGCTGAATCGGGCATGCATCTGATATCGGTCAGCGTAGCCAGTATTCTGCGAGCCGGGTAAAATAACGGCGGGTATTCTCACCAGGCTGACATTGCGCTTCGGCGAATTGTGGTTGCACGCGCATGGCCATATTGACAGCGTGACCGTATTTCGCCGTGGAGTACGAACGGGACATGGCGCAAGGTGCCATCTGTTTTTCAGACGGCCGGAAGACCGGCGTACTAAACACAAGAACTGCTGAGAGGATTTGATGATTAAAGAGAAGAAGACGCCCGGTTTGGCCGCCTCCAACATGACGGGCACGGGACCCGGTGGGCTCAAGCCCCGGGAATTCGCGCAGTGGTATCGCGATCATGAGATCGAAAAATGGCACGAGCTTGACCTGGACGCGGTCGCGAAGATCGCGAAGATTATCGAGAATGCCGAGCGGAAGGGACGTCAGGTTTTCGTTGTTGGCAATGGTGGTTCGGCAGCGACCGCCTCGCACATCGCTACCGACTGGTCGAAAACGGCTGAGCGCAAAGGCAAGCGGCTCCTGCGTTGTCTATCGCTGACCGACAACGTACCGTTTATGACCGCGATCGCCAACGACCTCGGCTACGATGAAGTATTCGTGCGCCAGCTCGAGAACTATCTCGGACGCGGTGATGTCGTCGTCATCATCTCCGGTTCAGGCAATTCACCCAACGTCGTCAAAGCCGCCCAATTCGCCAGGAAGATGGGCGCGGTGACGGTCGGCATGACGGGATTCTCCGGTGGCAAGCTTCGCAAACTCGTCGATGTCTGCCTGCACATTGACAGCGACCAGTATGGCGTCATCGAGGATCTGCATATGGCGGTCGGTTCGATCCTGGCCTTCTACCTCAAGCAGAGGAAATGAGGGCCTCGTACTGTCCACAAGGGTTCGGAGTTTGCCGTTGGTAGTCCTGGAGGTGGCGAGACCGCGAGCTGCCGATCGAGCCGGATTCACGGAAAAGGTCAGCCGATGATCCACTATGTCACGACGAATGGGATCGGCAATGCGTGGGTTGCCAACGAACTGAGTCGGCTTGACGCTGCTGGCGTGCCGTTCGCACTGCACGCGATGCGGCGTCCGGACAAGCTGATGCACGGCTCCGAATGGGCGAAAAAGATGAACGACGAGACGACAGTGATCTATCCACTGCCGGCACTCGGACTAGTCATATCGGTGCTCGCAGCGCCGGTGCTGTTTC
Organism: Betaproteobacteria bacterium; assembly: GCA_031414075.1. Lineage (GTDB taxonomy): Bacteria > Pseudomonadota > Gammaproteobacteria > Burkholderiales > JACQAP01 > JACQAP01. Next base: position 2,711 of record JANOGH010000010.1, read on the forward strand.
GCAGCCGATTCTGGCAAGGATTGCGGAACGCGTTGTTCGGAAAGCGCGAACATCCGAGGGCACGGCTAGCCGGTATCGCCCACTTCTTCGTGGCGTGCCACTGGGCGCGAAGCATGAGGAAGCGGTCGGGAAGCGTCACGCACATTCACTCGCAGTGGATCCATTCCTGCGGAACGATCGCCATGTACGGCGCATGGCTGCTGGGTGTGCCATTCAGCTTCACTGGACACGCAACGGATCTGTTCCGGGACCGATGCGCGCTGCAGGACAAGATCCGTCGGGCGAACTTTATCGTGTGCATATCGGAGTTCCATCGGGGCTTTTATCTGGAGCATGGCGCACGGCCGGAGCAACTGTTCATCGCGTACTGCGGAATCAATCCCGAGTGGTTCTATCCGCGCCGGCAGGAACGTGCTTCCGGTCAGTCCTACCGGATCCTATCGTCGGGCCGCCTGGTGGAAAAAAAAGGCTTCAGGTACCTCATCGAAGCATGCCGAATCCTGTCGGACCGCGGCGAACGCTACGAATGCGTGATTGGCGGCAGCGGGGCACTGGAGGGTGATCTGCGATCCCTGATTGTGCGGCTGGGCTTGTCCGACAAGGTAACGGTGACGGGCCAAGCGTTGAAGCAGGAGAAAATTATCGAGTTCATGCACGAGGGGGATCTGTACGCCCTCCCCTGCGTCTGGGCAGCCGACGACGACGTGGACGGACTCCCGCAGATGTTGATGGAGGCGATGGCATGCGGTCTTCCGGCGATCTCGACGCGGCTGGTGGGGATTCCGGACCTGATCCGGCACGAGAAAACGGGACTGCTGATTGAGCCGAATAATTCCATGGAGCTTGCCGATGCAATCGCGCGCCTGATGCATGACCGGACGCTGGGAGCGCGCCTGGCGGCTGCGGGCCGGCTGTGGGTGCAGGAGCGGTTCGATCTTCGCAGCTGTCTGGAACCCCTGATCGAGCGGTACCGGCTGCTCCTCGGCCAGATCCGGTCCCATGAGGCAGCCGGAGGTTCTCGGTCCGGCCCGCCAGAAAAATCCAACGCACCACAGTCGGAGAAAAGCGCAATCGAATGATCATTTCGCAAACGCCCTATCGCGTGAGCTTTGCAGGCGGCGGCACGGATCTTCCGGCGTTCTATCGGGAGGAGTTCGGTGCGGTACTTTCGGTGGCGATCGACAAGCACATGTACGTGACGGTCAGTCCCCGTTTCGATCCGTCCACCCGCGTGGCTTACACACGCACCGAGATCGTCGACGACGTTGCTGATCTCCAGCATGAATTGGTGCGGGAAGCGCTCAGGATGACCGGGCTGGGCCGGCACCTTGAAATTACCACCGTCGGCGATGTGCCGGCCGGTACCGGGCTCGGTTCGTCGAGCTCGCTGACGGTCGGCACGCTGCTGGCGCTGCACGCCTACAAGGGCCAGATCGTCAGTGGCAAGAACGTGGCGGAACAGGCCTGCCGGATCGAAATCGAAAAGCTCGGAAAGCCAATTGGAAAACAAGACCAGTATGCGGCCGCGTTCGGCGGGGTGAACTACATTCGATTCAATCCGGATGGTTCCGTGGACGTGGAGCCGGTGCCGGCAACGCCTGAAACGATCCAGGAACTGTCGAAACAAGTGCTGTTGTTTTACACCGAGCAGCAGCGTGATGCGAACGATATTCTGAAGCGTCAGAGTGAAGGGACCAAGGACCGGATGCCGATTCTGCGAGCGATGCGCGACCTGGCGCAGGAAATGCGCCTTGCGCTTGGCGGCGGCGGTGGGCTGGACGAGTTCGCGCGACTGCTGCATGAGGGCTGGGAGCTCAAGCGTTCGCTGGGACTCGGTATCAGTGTGACGACCGTGGACGCCTGGTATGAACAAGCGCGGAAGCTCGGCGCAAAAGGGGGCAAGCTCCTTGGGGCCGGCGGTGGCGGTTTCCTTCTGCTGCTCGCCCCGCCGGAGCGTCACAACATGATCAGAGAGGCGCTTGGCAACCCGCGTGAGCTGACATTCGGCATTGACCGGCGCGGAGGCCGCGTCATTTTCATCAGCGATCATCAGCGACTGCTGCATAACCAGTAGAGACACAAACATGAAAGTGCTGCTGACGGGAGGTGCCGGCTTCATCGGATCGCACACAGCCGATGCGCTCCTGCGCGAGGGATTCAGTGTGCGTGTGCTGGATTCGCTGGAGGAGCCGGTCCATCCCGGCCACCGCGTGCCGGAATATCTGGATCAGCGGATTGAGTTCATCCGGGGGGATGTGCGAGACGAGCAGGCGCTACTCAAGGCGATTCGCGGCTGCGACGTGGTATATCACTTTGCTGCATTCCAGGATTACCTGCCGATGTTCAGCCGGTTTTTCGACGTGAACGTTACGAGTACGGCGCTGATTTACGAACTGATCTTGCGGGAGAAACTGCCGGTACGCAAAGTGATCGTCGCATCGAGTCAGTCAGCGCTGGGCGAAGGACTGTACCGTGATGCGGCCCACAAGGCGCTGCTACCGGATATTCGTGGGCCAGAGCAGCTGGATCGAGGTGAATGGGAGATCCGGGCACCGATCGGGTTCACGGGACCGCTTCAGTGGCAGCCTTCCGATGAAACGGTTGTGAACCCGCAGAACCAATACGGGTTGAGCAAGATCGCCGAAGAGCGTGTGGCGCTGTCGCTCGGAAAGCGCTACGGCGTGCCGACAGTGGCAATGCGGTATTCGATTACTCAGGGCCCGCGACAAAGCTTCTACAACGCCTACAGCGGTGCGTGCCGCGTGTTCTGTTTGAACTTCCACCTCGGCCGTGAGCCCATGATCTACGAGGACGGACATCAAGTGAGGGATTTCGTGAACATCCATGATGTAGTGAACGCAAATTTGCTGGTTCTGCACGACGACCGTGCCGACTACGAGATGTTCAACGTCGGTGGAGGCAAGCCACATACGGTTTCCGAGTTTGCCTCTGTGGTAGCGCAGGTGTTCGGCGTACGCAACTACCAGCCGATGCCGTCCGGCAAGTACCGCTATGGCGACACGCGGCATATCTTCTCGGACGTCAGCAAGCTCGCGAGACTAGGTTGGAAGGCAACGCGATCGATCCACGACAGCGTGGAGGCCTACAAGGGCTGGCTGGCCACAGCAGACAATGCCGCGGCGATCCTCGACTACTGCAATCGTCAGATGAAAGAGCTGAATGTGGTGCGCGAGGTGGTCAAGGCGTGAGCAGCGTGTGCGGCAACAAGCGGGCCAAGGCGCTGTTGCTAGCCGGCGGGCTCGGGACCAGGCTGCGGCCGCTCACGGATGCGACCCCCAAGTGCCTGGTGGAGATTGCTGGCCGACCGTTGCTGGATTACTGGTTCGGGGCATTGGGCGAGGCGGGCATCCGCGACGTTCTCATTAACACGCATCACCTTCCCGAGGCGGTGCGCCTGTTCATGCATGAAAAGAACCGGCATGGATTCCGCTCGGTCGAGACGTTTGAGCCCGAACTTCTGGGGTCAGCAGGGACGATTGCCGCGAACCCCGATTGGGCCGACGATACTGATCAAATAGTCATCATCTATGCGGACAATCTCTCCGATGTGGATATTGCCGAACTGCTGGCCGCGCACGGCGGCCACGGCGATCCCATCACCATGCTCCTGTTCCGAGCGCCTGATCCAAAGGCATGTGGTATCGCCGAACTCGACAGCGAGAATCGGGTCATGGCATTCGAGGAGAAGCCGGCCGCGCCGAAGTCGGATTTGGCCAACGCGGGAGTCTATGTCGTAACTTCCGCAGCGTGGCGTGAAATCGCTGAAATGAGGGCGTTCGATCTGGGCTTCGACGTGCTGGCACGGTTTACAGGCCGGATGCGAGGGTACATCCATGATGGATACCACCAGGATATTGGCGACATCAATGCGCTGAATGCCGGGCGCAAGGCAGCGTCACATGTATTCGGCGAGCGATCTAAACGCGACTTGGAGCGACAAATGGAAGGAAAGCAACGATGAGGATATTTGTTACAGGGGGCGCCGGTTACGTCGGTAGTGCCTGCCTGAGGATGCTTCTTGCGGAGGGACACGATGCCATCGCCTTCGACAACCTGTGCGAGGGCCACCGAGGGGCAGTTCCTGGGGAACGACTGATCGAGGGAGATATCCGCGACACGTCCGAATTGATTCAGGCAATGAGGGATTACCGCCCGGACGCCGTGATGCATTTCGCAGCCGCCACCTATGTCGGCGTTTCTGTAAAGGACCCGGACTACCACTACGGCAACAACATCGGCGGAACGCAGAGCCTGCTGCGGGCAATGCGGGAAATCAAGGTTGGCAGGATGCTGTTCTCCAGTACGTGCGCAACGTACGGCGACAATCCGAAGGCGCCGATGAACGAACAGGCCGAGCAGATTCCATGCAGCCCGTATGCCCGGACGAAGCTGGCGGTGGAGTGGATGATCCGTGACTTTGCCCATGCCTATGGGCTGGGCTTTACGATCCTCCGATACTTCAACGCCGCCGGAGCCGACCCCGACGGCCAGCACGGGGAAAATCACGATCCGGAGACGCACCTGATTCCATTGGTGCTGGAGGTACCGCTAGGAAAGCGCAACAAGATCCAGTTGTTTGGGGACGACTACCCGACGCCCGACGGCACGTGCATACGTGACTACGTGCATACCTACGATCTGGCATCTGCACATCTGCTCGCGATCTCGTCGACTACGGCGCAGACGGCCGAAGTCTATAACGTCGGCACCGGTCAAGGTCAGTCGGTCAAGCAGGTACACCAAGCCTGCGAACGCGTGACCGGGCGCTCCATCCCATTTGAGGTCGTCGCACGCCGTCCGGGTGATGCACCCGCACTGTTCGCCGATTCGACGAAACTCAGGACTCAACTGGGATGGAAACCGAAATACCCGGACATCCGCTCCGTCATTGAAACCGCGTGGGCCTGGCACCAGCGCTACCCCAACGGCTATGCGGATAAAGTCATGCATAGTTCGGCTGTTGCCCAGTGATGCGCACAGACCTGCGCGACCGGGCACGAAAATGGCGCTGGCCGCTTCCATACACTTCACGCGTCGATGCGGCCGCGCAATCGATCGTGTCCTTCTGATTGGGTACTTCAGCCTCCCGAATCTGTCAGTTTTATGAGCCGACGCTACGTCATAATCTCCCCTTGTCGCAACGAAGCAGCCTTTATGCGGCAAACCCTCGATACCGTGATCGCTCAGTCGGTTCGACCGACCAGGTGGGTAATCGTCGACGATGGCTCGACCGACGCCTCGCCCGGGATTCTGGCGGAGTACGCCTCGCAGCATGACTGGATCGAAATTGTTACGCGTGCCGATCGGGGACGGCGGGCGATCGGACCCGGAGTGGTCGACGCGTTCTACCTCTGCATTATCAGCCTCCCTGAAATAATCATTGATCCGCTGTGAAGTGACCCTACTGTGCCAATCATATCAGGCCCCTCGCTGTCGGAGAGCCTGCTTTGCTGCCTGCTGCTCTGCTTCCTTTTTACTTCGTCCGGACCCTATGCCCACAATTTTTCCCTGAAGGGACAGTTCCACTTCAAATATCTTCTGATGGTCTGGCCCTGTTTCTCGAACAGTTTCATAGCGTGGCAACGTATCATGGCACTTTTGACACCACTCCTGAAACTGAGTTTTGTAGTCGCCTGCTCCAGGCAGTTCCTGCTGTGTGGCAATATTCGCCAGTTCCTCTGAGAAGATACGGCGCGTCACCGTACGACTGGTCTCGAATCCTCCGTCAAGATGAACGGCCGCCAGCACTGCTTCCAACGCATCGGCCAGCAGCGAGTCTTTCTCACGCCCGTTCGAACGGTCCTCTCCGCGTCCGAGCTTG
>JANOGH010000011.1:0-9057 GCA_031414075.1 Betaproteobacteria bacterium
CGCTTGCGCGCCTGTGCGATGTCGTAACTGCCTTGCATGCGCGCCCCTAATTCAACTACGCTCAGACAAACTCGCAATTCGAAATCATGCACTGGTTCTCATCGAGTTCGCGAATCCTGGCCCTCTCGCAATATATCGGCTCGGCCCCTATCGCCGCTTCGTGTTCTTCTTCCCGCCGCGGTTTTTCTTCGTGGTTGCGGAGACTTTTTTCGCCGGATTGTCGTGTACTGCCTGCATCTGCTGTCGAAGCAATTCCGGTACCTGTTCCGACGGCACCGGCCGGCTGATCAGGTAACCCTGCATCTCGTCGCAGCCAAGTTCCAGAAGTATTGCCGCCTGTTCCTCGGTTTCCACGCCTTCCGCGACCACATTGAGCCTGAGAGAATGGGCCAGAGAAACGATCGACCTGACGATGGCGAGGCTGTCCTCGTCCTGTGTCATCCCGACGATGAAGCTGCGATCGATCTTGAGGTCCTGGATCGGCAGTCTGGCGACATAGGCGAGCGAGGAATACCCGGTGCCGAAGTCGTCCACCGCGATTCCCACAGCGAGTCCGCGAATCGACTGCAGGATCGGAATGATGGCATCGACATTGGTCATGATGGTGCTTTCGGTGATCTCGACATCGAGCAGGGCACCGGCCTCTTTGGATTTGTGTGCCGCCTCCACCATGGTGGTAAGGAAATCCTTCTGCCGAAGCTGGATCGGCGAAACGTTTACCGCCACGCGCGGTGGCTTGATTCCGGCTGCGCTCCAAGTGCTGCAGTCTCGCGCAACCTGGAATAAAGCCCAGCGTCCGGCTTCCAGGATCAGTCCGGTCTGCTCCATCAGCGGGATGAACTGGGCCGGGGGCACCATGCCCGACTCCGGGTCCTGCCAGCGCATCAGCGCTTCGAAGCCGAGAATTTTCCGGGTCCTGACGCTGACCTTGGGCTGATACCACAGCACCATTTCGCCGTTGTCCAGGGCGCGTCGGAGCTTGTTCTCGATCCGCAATGAATTGGCGACACGCGCATTCATCCCCGGGTTGTAGAACAAGAACAGCGCGGTCTGCTCCTTTGCCTGGCGCAGCGCCGCCTCGGCATTGGCGAACAGCACCTCCGGAGTGTCACCGTCGCCCGGGAACATCGCAACCCCGGCCGCAGCCGACACGCGCATCTGCTCTGTCCCGAGCAGGAACGGTTGACCGAACAACTGGTGGTTGTGCGCTTCCAGGATGCGCGTCGCATCGGCCGCGTGCCAGGCACCGGACACGGCGACGGCAAAGCTATTGGAGCCCACGCGCGCCACGCTGTCCTGGTCGCGGAAGGTCTCCTTGATGCGCTGCGCCATCATGCGGATCAGCGCATCGCCCGCCTGGCGCCCGAGCGTGTCGTTGATCAGGCGGAAGCGGTCAATGTCCATGACCACCAGCGCCACGGTCAAGCCGTCGCGCGCGGCCGTGCCGAGTTGATGCGTCAAGCGGTCGAAGAACAGGCTGCGGTTCGGCAGTCCGGTCAGTATGTCGTAATAGGCGAGATAGTCGACCTTCTCTCCCTTGGCGATGAATTCGAGGCCGAAGGAGATATCTCCGGCCAATTCGTCAAGCAGCTTTACTTCTTCGTAGTCAAAGAAATTCCGTTCGGGTGCATACAGCGTGAGAATGCCAAAGATCTGTCCTTCCACGATCAAAGGCAGCGCGATGACCGATTTCGCGCCCAACTCGATGGCGGCTCGTCTTACCTTCAGTGAATCCGTCTCATGTCCAACGTCGACTACATCGGGCGTATCTTCTATGACGTTGTCAATGGCTGAGTGCTTTTCACGGAGAACGACTTCCGCGGCACCTGCAGGCACGAGTCCGACCGAGCCGTTAAAAAAGTCGCTGTCAGCATCCGAATTCTCGGGCAGACCCGCCTGGGCGACAGCGATCAGCTTCCCGGTTGCATGATCCAGCACCGCAATCCAGCCGAGGCTGAATTGGCCATGTTCTACGATGATCCGACATGCTTCCTGAAACAGTTCACGGCGGTCGCGGATGCGAACGATCGCCGAGTTGATGCCGCTCAATACCGCATGGATACGGCTTAGCCGTGAAAACTTCCGTTCCTGGTTCCTGCGCTCAGTGATGTCGCGAGTGATACCTAACAACTGCTGAACCTCACCTGCGGAGTTACGCAACGGGGCAGCACGAGTCTCCAGCCAGCGATGCGCTCCTTTGAGACCGATCACTTCGAATTCGAGCGTGCCACTTTCGCCATTCATCACCCGTTTGTGCAGGTCGACAAAAGCGGCCCGGTGTTCGGGTACAACGAATTCGAGCAACGTTTGCTGCTGCGCCTCCGTCAGCGATTTCGCCTGGAACATGGCCAGTCCTGCCTGGTTCATCTCCAGCAGCTTCATTTTTGCGGAGACGACCTTCACGCATTCCGGCTCGTTCTCAATAATCGCCCGCAAGTGCGTTTCGCTTTTTTGCAGCGCCTCCTCGGCCCATTTGCGCGCGGTGATGTCTTCGGATAGGCCCAGGAGGTATTGAGGATGCCCGTCTTTGTCGAGAATGGGGAATTTCTTGGTCTGCAGTATCTTTTCCGTTCCGTCTTTGGATGTTATGGTTTCTTCAACCATGAAAACCCGCTGGTTGCTGGCGAGCGTTTCGCGATCCTTGGCAACGAAGAAGTCGGCCTGCTCTTTGGGAAAAAAATCATAGTCACTCTTCCCCAGCAATTCCTCCTCCGAGTATCCGGTCAACTTCTCGCAGGCGGTGTTGACGCGCACAAATCTCAGATCCCGCGCGTCCTTTACGAAAATAGAGTTGGGAATGTTGTCGAAGATGGAAGCGAGGAAGTTCCGGGTTTCGCGGATTTCGTCCTCGAATTGCTTGCGTTCCGTGATGTCTTCCGCAATCCCGGCTACCCGGAAAACCTTCCCCTCCTTGTCCACAACAGGGAACGCCTTGTCGCGTATCCAGCGAACTGAACCGTCGGACCGCACGATTCGGTATTCCTCGACATAGTCCCCGCGGACCTGCCTTGTCTGCGCGGCTTCCACAACCCGCGCGCGATCGTCCGGATGGATGGCATCGACCCAGTCGTGCGGTGACGAATAGAGGCTTTTGCGAGTGCGGCCCCAGATCTCTTCGTACGCGGGGCTGATGTAGAGCATCTCGTTCTTGCTTGGATCGGTCAGCCAGAATACCTCTTTGATGTTTTCGGCAAGCTGGCGGAAGCGTTCCTCGCTTTCGTGAAGATCCTGTTCGCGACGAACCAGTACGGCATTTTCGCGGGCGGCCTGAGCCCGGTGGAATGCGGCTTCCACCGTCGCGGGCAGGTGCTGAAGATAGCCCGGCGACTTGACGACAAAGTCCGCTGCGCCCAGCTTGAGAGCTTGAAGAGCAACGTCCTCGGTACCGTGACTGGTGGTGACGATGACCGGCACATCGAGTCCACGGACTTCAAAGATTTCCTTGAGCGCCTCCAGCGCATTCATCCCGGGCAAACGGTAGTCGAGCAATACCACGTCAACATCCGCGGCCGGTCCGGACTGGGGCAGGCGCGCAAGCACTTCGTCCGCTGTGTGCACGACTTCGAGGCGAATAAACGGTGCCTGAGTGGCCAGATGGATTCGCGTGAGGGAAACGTCATGCTCGTTCCGTTCGGCATATAGCAGACGCAGGGGCCGCGCGCGACGGGCGGCCTGCAAACGGAAACGCGTCAATGCCGCGCGTAACGTGGGGGCGAGCGCGGCCCAGTACTCGTGACGCTTTGCCAAATAGTCGTCAGCGCCCGCCCGCAAAGCGGCGAGGACGGTTTGCTCGTCGCCCGAGCCCGTGAGGACGACCACGGCCAGCGGCAGCGAGCGATGCCGCACTTCCGCCAAAACGTTGAGGCCGCTGCCGTCGGGCAGGCTCAGATCGAGGAGCACCAGTTCGAAGCGGGCGCTCTCGCCTTGCGCCATCGCCGCGTCGAGATCATTGAGCAGGGCGAGTGCCTCGGCCACGCTCCCAACGACGTCCAAATGAATGTCAGGCGCGGAACTGCGCAACTCACGGAGCGTAAGATCGGCATCGCTCGTGCTATCTTCGACGTAGAGGACTCTCATTGTGCCTGCCCGTTCGCCGGCCTGTGGCTCAATCGAAGTTTTCGTTGGTGGGCGTATTCAAGGCGCACCAATACATTTCAATCTTTTCCGCCATTTCCATGAACTTTTCGAAATCCACCGGCTTGACGATGTAGGAATTGGCGCCCAGTATATAGGCGGTATCGACGTCCGCGTCGTCCTTCGAGGTCGTGAGCACGACGACGGGGATGCGCCTGTAAACTGGGTGGCTCTTGAGGGTGCGGAGCACTTCGAGCCCCGATATCTTGGGAAGGTTAAGGTCGAGCAGAATGACTACGGGTTGAGGCTTTCCGGTTCCCCATCCGGCAATCCGGGCCAGAGCCTCTTCGCCGTCGCGGGCGACGTCGATGGGATTGGCGAGCTTGCGCTTGCCAAAAGCCCGCATGGTCAAATCCACGTCCATGGGGTTGTCTTCGACGAGCAGAATGGGTCGCACGGTGATCGGCTCCTTCAGATGACATTGTCCGTCGTTACGGCGGTACCAGTGACGCCGTCGCGCTGCAAATCAAGATAGAAAGTCGCGCCTTTCCCGGGTTCGCTTTCCGCCCAGACCCGGCCACCCATACGCGCTACCGCCTTGTGCACGATGGCCAGTCCGACGCCGGTGCCCGAGTAATCCTCGGCACGGTGCAGGCGCTGGAAGATCTGGAAGATGCGGTCGTGGTATTTCATGTCGAATCCGGTGCCGTTGTCGCGCACCGAGAGAATGTGCTTCTCGCCCTCGACCCTCGAGTGGATTTCCAGTATGGGCGGATCGCGCCGGCGGGAAAATTTCAGCGCATTGTCAATCAGGTTGCGCAACACTATCGACAGGCCTTCGCGGTCAGCCTGCAAGGGTTCGGCGCTGACGTCGACGCTGAGTTGCACCGGTTTGAGGTCGTGGGCGCGCTCCTTCAACAGTGTTTCCACCAGCATCCGCAGATCAATGTGGTTCACGTGCAGCGAGCGCTGGTCGAGCTTCGAATAGGCCAACAGATCGTCGATTAACTGCTGCATCTGCGAGGCAGCGGAACGGATGTTCCTGAGAAAGCTGCGCCCGTCGTCATCGAGTTTGTTTTCGTATTCGGACAGAAGCAACCGGCTGTAGCCGTCGATGCCGCGCAACGGCGCCTTGAGATCGTGCGAAACCGAATAACTGAAAGTTTCCAGTTCCTTGTTCTTGGCTTGAAGCTCAGCGGTGCGCCGGGCCACGCGCTGCTCCAGGTCGGTATTGAGCCGGCGGATTTCTTCCTCGGCCCGCTTGCGCTCGGTGATGTCGTAGGCCACTGCCATCCTGGCTTGCCGGCCCTCGAAGACCAGGTCGTGAGACGAGATCTCCACGTCGATGAGATTGCCGTTCTTGGTTCGGAGGCGCCACGTTTTCGAATCACTCATCGCCGGAAGGGGTTTTGCCATGAACGCCGCCAAGCCGCCGACATCTTCCTCCGGGAGAATGTCCTTGATGGTCATCTCCAGAAATTCCTCGCGGCTGAACCCGTAGCGTGCTATCGCGGTGTCGTTCACCGCCAGAAAGCGCAGCGTCGCGATGTCGTACACCCACATCGGATGCGGATTGTTTTGGAACAATTCTCGATAGCGCTTCCCGCTCTCTCGCAGCGCCTGTTCCGCAAGCCTGCGCGCAGTGATGTCGCGGGCAACGCCAACGACGATTTCTTTCTCGCCGATACGCAAATACCGACGCGCCACCTCGATCGGAAACGTGGACCCGTCCTTGCGCCGCATGAAGCGCTCCTCCGGCTCGATCATGACGTGATCTGAACCGAGTGCCCTGGCCTCCTCGAATCTCCGACGCTGCTCCGCCTCGGTGAGATCGAGATTGGTATCCATCGTTCTCATGGTGAGCAGCTCGTCTCGCGAATAGCCCAGCATTCGGCAGCCGGTCTCGTTGATGTCGAGATAGCGGAATGTTTCGAAATCCATGAGAAAAATGCCGTCGAGCGCCGATTCCATTGCCATGCGGAAACGCAACATCCCTTCCTCGGCGCGCTTGCGATCGCTGATGTCGCGCAGGGTCACGGTCAGGAACACGCCGCTGGACGTGCTCGTGCGGGAAATCGAGGCTTCCATCGGGAATTCCGTGCCGTCGAAGCGCAATCCGGAAAGTTGCGCCACGCCGCCCATCGCGCGAGCGGTGACGCTGGTCGCGGCGAACCGTCTGACGTACTCACGGTGCGGCAAGCGGAAGCGCTCCGGCAGGAAGCGGTCGAGCGGCCGCCCAATCGCCTCGGCGGCGGGACAGCCGAAGAGCTTCTGGGCGGCCGGGTTGAAGATCGAAACGTTGAGGCTTTCGTCTATGGTGATGATGGCGTCCATCGCGGAATTCACGAGGCCCGATAAGCGCGCCTCGCTCTCCGCTAGCTCCACTGTCGCACGATTGCGCTCGCGAGCAGCGTCGTTCAGCTTGGCCTGTGTTGCCGACAACCACCCCAGCACACTATTGCCCAGACCCTCTTTCAGCTTGATGGTGGAAGAGAAATCTCCACTGCCGATCCTGGCGATCTGCCTATAGACCTGGTCTAGGGGGCCCCCCAGCGTGTCGCGCAAGGCCGCGTAGGTGCGCCAGAGCATGAACATCAGCCCCAGACCGATCGCGACAAACACAAACCACAGGGCCGTGGCGTGGGTTTCAGCGGTCTGAACGGCCGCGAGCGTGCGTTGGTCCACCAGCACAAAGAAGTCGTGAATCGGCCCCATGACGGCGGCGTTGGCCTGATGATACTTGTCGTCATACAACATCCTGCGGGCCCTGTCCTGATTGGCCGCGGCCTCCGGCCCGGAGGACTCGACTAGTTTCATCGCCTCGAATTCCGGGACGGTCAGCGCATCGGAATTCGCCTTGGCCTTTGCCAGCTTGCCGAACTCTTCCTCGGTAAACTCGGCCTGCCGCATCAACTCCAGCAGCCCGATGGCCTGTTGACTCGCGCGCGGCGCTGGGCCATCCCGCAGCACCAGGTCCCAATAAGGTATCGAATAATTCTGTGGCCGGGGTTTCTTACCGTCACGGATGTCCAAGATGTCCTGAAAGTGTTGTTTGTAAACGGGGTCGCCGGTAGCCGCATAAGTCCGGACCATCCGCGTCAGGTCATCCCCGGATTGGCGCAACTCGTCGGCCAGCAGATAGGACCGATGCCGCAGCTCATTGGCGCGATCCACTCGATGTTCCGACCAGACGTAGAGCGCAAAGGTAACGGCGAGGAGAACGACCAGGCCCGCCGACATCATCAGGTTGAGGGAGAATCGAGTCAGGCGGTTTTGCGAGGTCATGAGCGCGCTCCATTCTTGCGCCCCGTCATGACGATAGGGAGGGCCGCGTTCGCCTTCCCGGAAATCCAGCCCGGTAGGACGCTCTTGAGCACCGCGGTGTCGAATATCCAACCGGAGGCGACAAGACCGCCGACGATCATCGGCAGGGCGCTGGATGCCCTCGGGATAGACTCAGGAATTGAATGCCGGCGAGCCTCGTCCTGAAGATTCATCGCGAGGCCGGCGATGAATTCGGATCAGGGTTCATCATCTGATTGAAACAAATACAAAACAGACAGGACCCGCCGCGGAGTACGCGCGTAGCAGTTGGATTGTGCCTTCACCCGGATTCGTCGGTCCGAAGTAGCAACAATGCATGATCCCTCCCGTTCAAGCGGGGAATGGAGGTGACTGATGCGTTACTTTGCCGCCCAACGCATGCGAGCCTCATACGCTGCGCCTAAATTCCCCTCCGTGCAACATGTTTCCATGTCTGCGCCGTACTCGCTTGTCGGTGCCTTCTCGGAAGGCAAAAAGTGTTTTGCCGTTCATGACAATGCGTCCAGTTTTGATATCTGAACAGGGACGCCGGCTTGAGCGAAAAAATAGACTTGGCGAACGGGTTTCGCCAGCTCCGGATACTGTTTCGGCTGCAAAGACCGTTGCGATGTGGCAAACAGCACCGTGACCGGCCAATCGAAGCGTTTCTTCACCCTCGTGTAGCTGGGCGACTACAGGGGCAATTACACCGTGGCTCAGACGCTTGGCATCCGATGCCGACGGATTTGTCGTCAGCGGCCAACAAAGACGCGAAGTTCGCGCGCAATACGCCCTATAAGATGAACGAAGTTCCGTCTGGTATGTCTCTTGCACTGGTAGGCTGCTTGCGAAAGATTGCAGGTGGTCGCTCAAGTGCTCGCAGTGGGTACATCCTCGGAAGAGAAAGATAGGGCGGATGCGTCCGGGACGACTCACAGCTATCGACGTGGAGACACCGTGGAACTGGTAAGTCGCAACGAATTCGTGGTCGAGGAATTTACCCCGTCGGTCGCCGTCGGCAAAGTGCTGGGCAACTTTGCTGTGCCTCTGGGCCTGTGGGGTATTGCGCTGCTGCTGGCCGGACACGCAATTCTTCCCGACTATCTCTCGGGACTCAAGTTACACGGACCTTACCTGGTGCTGGCGAGCGGACTCTTGCTCAGTCTCGCCTTCAGGCGCGGCCGCGCCTTTTTTGTCCTGTTCTCCCTCACGCTTGCCTATTTCGCGTTCGTGTTCTTTATCGAACGCGAAAATGCAGGACTCATGTCGCGCACCGTCTACGCGGCGATCTGCATCTTTGTGCCGCTCAACATCGCGATTTTTGCGCTGCTGCGCGAGCGCGGGGCATTGAACGCACCGGGGTTGCGCCGGTTGTCGTTGCCGCTGATCGAAGTCGGTGCCATTGCCGCGATCCTGCTTTCGGACGCAGCCGAATTTACCGATGTTCTGTACCAGCCGATCATCGGGTACGCGGCTCTCGCCGGAACCCGGATTCCCGAGTGGGGCATTGCCTGCATGGTTGCGGCCGTGATCATTGCAACAACATGCGCAGTGTTGCGTGGTTCAGTGGTCGACGCCTCCTTCGCCGCAGCCGCCGCAACGTTCGCGTTGGCCTGCAACCAATTGCCATCACCGGATTTGTTCCTATGGTTTTGCACGATCGCGGGCGTGATCGTGGCG
>JANOGH010000012.1:0-3481 GCA_031414075.1 Betaproteobacteria bacterium
CGTGTTTCGTACCAGGCCGCACGCCACCATGGACGCGGTGGCCGGCGCACTATATCTGCTGGAGAACCGGCCCGCCGTGAAGAGCCTGGGCGGCATCAACCAGAACTACGCCTGGGGACAGGATTCCTGGGCCGACTTTACCGCCGTCATGGCGACGCTGAGGCCCGAGCTCACCATCACCACGTCACAGATGCCAAAATTCGGCGCCGGTCAGTACGGCCCCGAAATCTCGGCGCTGCTGCAGAGCAATTCCGACGTGATTCACTCCAGTCTGTGGGGCGGCGATCTGGAGGGCTTCATGTTGCAGGCCATGCCGCGCAACCTGTTCACCCGCAGCCAGCTCATTCTGGTGGCAGGAGAACCTTACTTGCACAGATTGCCTGGGAGCATTCCCGACGGCACCATCATCGGTGCGCGCGGTCCCAGCGGGGTTTATGCGCAGAAAAGCGTGTTGAACGACTGGCTGCGAACTATTTACAAGGAGCGCGCCGAAAATTATCCGAATTACCCGGCGTATAGCGTCGCCCAGGCGTTTCTCGGTCTGAAGACCGCTTATGAAAAGGCAAAAACACAGGGCACGCCAGGCACTGATGAGATCATCAAGGCGTTCGAGTACGAGACCTTCGATTCACCAAGCGGCAAGGTGATGATGAAGCTGGGCAAAGGACATCAGGCCGTGACCGGCACCGCTTATGGCACGACGCGCACGGTCAATGGTCAGATCACGGTGGGCAACATCAAATATTACCCGGTCGAGCGCGTCCAGCCTCCCGAGGGGGTAAAGAGCGTCGACTGGATCAAGGCCGGCATGAAACCCGGCAAGTGGTAGGCACCCCGCGCCAAGCCGCACCCCGCTCTGGATCATGGCCCAGCTTCTCGCCGTTCTGATCGACGGGCTGATCTACTCGTCGTGGCTGTTCATCATCGCCGTCGGCCTCACGCTGATCTACGGCGTGATGAAGATCCTGAACATCGCTCACGGCAGCCTGTACGCGCTCGGCGCCTACAACGCCGCATCACTCGGCGGCTATTGGATCAATCACGGTTACCCGCCCATGGGCAGCTATGCCGTCATGCTGGTGGCGGCGATCCTGGTGGGATTGATCGCCGGTCCGGTGATCGAACGCGGCCTGTTGCGTTTCATGTATGGCAAGGACGAGATCGTGCTGGTCCTGGTCACCTATGCGGTATTCCTGATCCTCGAAGACTTCGTCAAGCTGGTATGGGGTGTCGACCCCTACTTCATTGCACAGCCCTACGGCCTGCTGGGCAGCTTCAATGTCGGTGACCTGACTTACCCGAACTACAATCTGGTGCTGTTCGGCGCGGCGGTGTTCATCGGCGTGGTGCTCGCCTGGGTCCTGACCAAAACCCGGCAGGGCAAGATGTTGCTGGCGGTGATTCATGACCGGGAAATGGCCGGGGCGATGGGCATCAACGTCGGTCGCGTGTACTTCATTACGTTCACCGTGGGCGCAATGCTCGGTGCGCTTGGCGGCGCGCTGACGGCGCCCATGATTTCGGTGCAGCCCGGCATCGGCGCGGAGACCATCGTGCTCGCGTTTGCCGTCGTCGTGATCGGCGGGCTGGGCAGCCTGCCGGGAGCCGCGCTCGCGGCGCTACTCGTCGGCATCGTGCGCTCGGCCGCCGTGCACTACCGGCCGGAACTCGACCTGTTCAGTATTTACCTGGTCATGGCCGTCGTGCTGATCATGCGGCCCAAGGGCCTGTTCAGCGCACAGGAAGCCCGCAAGATATGAAGCGCGACCCGACACTGCCGATTCTCATTGCGGGATCGATCATCCTTCTCGCGGTCGGCCCGTTTCTGCCACGCTGGGCGATGTTCCTGATCAACGTGTCGTTGTGCTACGGCATCGTCGTACTCGGCATGCTGCTGCTGATGCGCACCGGCGTCGTATCGTTCGGCCATGGCCTGTACTACTGTCTCGGCGCCTACGCGGCGGGCACGCTGGACCAGGTATTCAAAATATCGGATATGGCCGTGATGTTGGTCGCCGCCGTGATTGTCACCGCCATGGTATCCGCCGCGCTCGGACTGTTGCTGCGGAAATATCGCGACATCTTTTTCGCCATGCTGTCGCTGGCGTTTTCGATGATTCTGTACGGTTTGCTGGTGAAGACTTCTGCATTGGGATCGAGCGATGGGTTCAACGTCGCGGCGTCCAAGATCGCAGGCATTACGGTCGCCGGAACATCGGTCGACCGTTATGTGCGCTATGCGTTGACGGTGGTATTCGCTTTCATTGCCGGCGTCTTCATGCACAAGTATCTGAACTCCCATATGGGCAGGCTGGCCGAGGCGATCCGCGACAACGAGTTGCGCGTCGAGTACATGGGCGCGTCAGTGCGCAACGTCATTCATGTCAATTATGTGATCTCCGCGGTGCTCGCGGGCATCGGTGGCGCGCTGGCGGCAATCGCCGTCGGTCACATCGATCCCGAGATGGCATATTGGACGACGTCCGGCGAATTCGTCTTCGTCGGCATTCTGGCCGGCACCGGCAGCGTGCTGGCCCCCCTTCTCGGCGCCTTCATCTTCGAGACCATCCGCAGCTTTGCCTATGAGTATTCGCCGAACACCTGGCAAATGGCGCTCGGCATCACCATGCTGGTCGTCATCATGTTCCTGCCCGGCGGGCTGTGGTCGCTGTTCACCCGCAAGCGCAAGGCAGCCTGACATGGCAATCGTTCTCGAAGCGAAGGGATTGAACAAGAGTTTCGGCGCAGTGACTGCCGCCAACGACATCAATGTAGCTCTGGAGCAGGATGCCATAGTCGGGCTGATCGGCAGCAACGGCGCCGGCAAGACGACGTTCATCAACATGGTGACGGGCTATCTCAAACCCAGCTCCGGCACCATTACCTTCGGCGGCCGCGACATCACCCCGTTCAGCCCGCGTCAGATCACGCGGCTGGGCATCTGCAGATCGTTCCAGATTCCGCAACTGTTCAATACGCTGTCGGTTTACGACAACCTGCTGGTCGGCATCGGCATCGTCGTATCGGGAGGGAAGAGCTGGGCCGAGGCCAGCCACTACGTTGGCACGCCCGGCGAAGCGGTCGATGGCATGCTCGAGCGTTTTCGACTGACCGACTATCGCGACAAGCTGGCCGGTGAACTGCCCGAAGGCATCCGTAAATTGCTCGATATCGCGATGGCGATGGCGGTGAAACCGAAGATCCTGCTGCTTGATGAGCCGACATCCGGCGTATCGGCGGACGAAAAGTTGACGCTGATGGACATGGTGATGGAAGCAGTGCGGGCGCAGAAGGTGACCGTGATATTCGTCGAACACGACATGGAAATCGTCACCCGCTAACCCAGCGCGTGCTGGCTTTTTACGAAGGCCGGGTCATCGCCGATGGCGAGCCCACCGTCGTCCTTAACGATCCAGAAGTGCGCAGGTACGTGACCGGCGGGATCCCGCACGTCACTGCTAGAGACAAGCATGCTGCGCAT
>JANOGH010000013.1:0-5996 GCA_031414075.1 Betaproteobacteria bacterium
CTTCCCTCATCCCCACCCTTCTCCCGGAGGGAGAAGGGCTTTTGCCTCCCTCTCCCTCCGGGATACCCTGGCGAAGCCCGGAGTACCCGTTTAGAGGGAACGAGGGTGAGGGAAGAATGTGTCATGAATTACGAAAAGATCAATAGCATTGCCTGCGTTCTTCAACGCACCGCGTTCAGTTCCCGATGGCACATCAGCAGACCGGCTGCAATGCACATTTCCTCTGCGTCCTTGAACGTCGGTACGCCGGCATCTTCCATGCGCGCAAACCAGTCGCTCTTGTGCTCGAGCGTACCCATCATGGAATGCAGGATCGGCAGCTTTGCGTCTTTGCACAGGTCGGCGAGCGCCTCAACCACCGCGCCGGCATCCACCATGAACGGTACCACGTGGATCATCAGGATCGCATCGAAGTGTCCTTTTCCCAGTTCCAACGCGGCGGCGAGCGTGGCGGAAAAACGGTCTGCGCGCGCGTCCGCCAGCAGATCGATCGGGTTGGCGATCGACGCCTCGGGGGGCAGGAAGCTGCGTAATTTTTCGGCCATCGCCGCAGGAAGCTGCGGCAACGCGAGGCCTTCATCCAGCGCCTGGTCGGCAGCCAGCACCCCCGGGCCACCGGAATTCGACAGCAGCAGCACGCGCTTGCCAATCCCCTGTGGAAATGCGCCAAACGCCTTGCCGGCGAGCAGCAGGCGGCGCAGGCTCTTGACCCGGACGATGCCACTGCGACGGCAGAACTCGTCGGTCGCCGCGTCATCGGCCGGCCGCGATCCGGTGTGGCGAAACGCGGCGTCGCGGCCGGCCGTCGTACGTCCGCCGATCAGCGCAATCACCGGCTTGATTTTCGCCACCGCGCGCGCAGCTTCGCCGAAACGCGCTGCGTCGCCGAAGGATTCGACATAAAGCAGGATCGCCCTGCAGCGCTCATCTCGACCCAACTGCTCGAGATACTCGATGATGCCCAGGTGCATGCTGTTGCCAACGGACACGACCGCACCCAGCGGGATGTGGTAGGCATGACTGGCGTCGATCGCCTCTTCAATGATGGCGCCCGATTGCGAGATCATTGCCACGGCGCCGCCTCTGGGCATGTCGCCGAAAAACGTCGCGGCGAACGGCGCATTCGGGTCCAGCAGATTGATCACGCCGGCGCAGTTAGGGCCACCGATGGTCAGCCCGCGCGCGGCGGCGAGTTCACGCAGCAATGCGTCGCGCGCCCGTCCGCTTTCACCCGATTCGGCGAATCCGCCGGGCAGGATCAGGATGTTCTTGTGTCCGGTATCCGCAGCTTCGGTGACCACGCCGAGGATGCTGTCGGGTCGCACCAGTACCGCGACCAGATCGACCGCGCCTTCCATCTCTCTTAGTGAAACCGCCACCTTCAGGCCGTCGATTTCACCCCCCCTGGGATTGACCGGAACGATGCGGCCGGAGTAGCCCGATACGCGCAAGTTGCGCAGCACAGCGCCACCCGAACTGGTGAGCCTCTCGGACGCGCCGACCACCGCGATGCTCGCGGGATTCAGTAAGTATTCAATGGCATTCACTTTGTTTTTATCCGAAACGACAAATTATTCCGAAACCAATTCTTACCACGAAGGCACGAAGACACGAAGAAAACCGGAAACAGATGATCCTGTTCGAACCTCGTTGCATCAGTGGATATCGGACCATTTCAACTCCGCGTATCGTATTTCCACATCAATTCCGGAATTGCACTTGCATCTCTACGTGCCTTCGTGTCTTCGAGGTAAGAAGTTTGTCTTTCCATCATTACCCTCTCCTTTCCCCTGATGCAGACGGCGCAGTTTCAGCGCGCAACCGGCGCGCGATGTCGCGAAAAGTATCGCGTGCGCCGAAGCCCCCCGCCTTGGTGACCAGCCAGATGGGTGCGCCTTCGAGGCGAATGCGCGCATAGGGAATGCCGGGCATCAGGTCGCCGAGTACCTGCAGCGCGGGGTTGTTGCTCGCCGTCAGAATCGCGATCGCCGTATCGCCACCGGTCACGACCAGCGCCTGGGCCCGCGCGCGATGCGCAATCTCGATCGCATGCCGCGCCAGGTCGGCCGCGACCTGCTCGGCATCCCCCTCCCGACCCGCATCGTCGGCTGTGGCTTTCAACACCAGATTTCGCGCGACCGGGATCTCGGCGCACTGCAGCCGGCCATTGGGGGCACGCAACACCTTGGTTTCCGGTTCGCCCGCGAGCGCTTCGACCTGCTCGGCACTGCGCGCTGCGCGCGAGCCGACGGCGAACACGATGGTGCCGGTCACCTGTTGTGGGCCGGACGGCGCGGGATGCCCATCGAAGCAGACCCGGGCAAGCGCGCGGGTCAAGCCCGCCGAACCGACCATCAGCACGGCATTCATGCGCGAAGCAAGGGTTTCGACGATTCTCATCAGATCGGCATCGCTTTCGCTGTCCGCAATCCAGATATCGGTCCCGGCAGCGAAGGCATCCGACGGCGCAGCCGCTGTGACCCGAAATCCGGGTTTCGCTGCGGCGAAGACCTGCTGCAATGGCGCCAACGGCGGCGGCGACAACGCATCTTGCGCAAAATCGGTTTGCGCCAACGGCTTGCCGTCGACATAAACGATGCCCCCGCGGACGGTGCGCCCCTGTGCCGGAAACGCCGCCGCGACCACGGCCTCACGGCGGCCGCTGAGATCGAGCAATGCCAGTGTTTCGGTCACGACGTTGCCGCGCAGCGTCGAATCAATTTTTTTCACGACGATGTCGAAGCCATCAACTCCGAGATGCCGCACGATTTCATGCACGCGGGCAGCGGCCTGCGGGCCCGGCAGATGCCGGGTGTCGGTGTTGACCGAGACAACGCCTGCCGATTTCAGGGAGGCCGGATCGCAGCGCATCGGCACGGCAACAACCCAGGTTTCGACGCCGAGCGTGGCGAAGGGCCCGGCGCTGTCCATCGCCCCGGTCAGGTCATCGGCGACAATCAGTACCCTCCGACCTTCCATCATTCAGCTCTCACCAAGGTCAGAAAAAGACGCCGCCAAGACGCCAAGAGCGCCAAGAAAGGATCGTCAATTAATCCGCTACAACGTAACGGGTGCACAGGAATCCGACTTTTCCCTGCAGTCAGTGGCGACAGAATCTTCTTTCGCTCTTAACTTGGCGCTCTTGGCGTCTTGGCGGCTATCAGATTTTTATGGAGCTACGCGATCCGCCATCTTGCGCGCGTAAGCGATGGCCGCCTTCATATTCACGTTCTTGGCCTTGCCGGTCCAGGCGATGTCGTGCGCCGTACCGTGATCCACCGACGTGCGGCGTATCGGCAGACCGAGACTGATGTTCACGGTTTCGTCGAAGGCAATCAGCTTGGTCGGGATATGACCCTGATCGTGATACTGCGCAACGACCAGATCGAATTCACCCTGGAGTGCGCGATAGAACACGGTGTCCCCGGAGATCGGCCCCTTGACGTCGATACCTTCCTTCTGCGCGGCTTCGATCGCCGGCTGAATGCGTTCGATTTCCTCGCGGCCGAAAATGCCGCCTTCGCCGCTGTGCGGATTCAGGCCGGCAACCGCGATGCGAGGCTTGTCGATGCCGAGTTCGCGGAAGTGCTGATGCCCGGCGCGGATGGTCGCGACCACCCGTTCGATGGTCGGACGTTCGGCGGCGTTCTTCAGCGACTGGTGCGTGGTGACGTGGATCGCGTTCAGCTTGTCGCTGGCCAGCAGCATGAACGAAGACTTCGCTCCGGTCAGATGCGCCAGCAACTCGGTGTGGCCGTCGAAGTGATGGCCGGCGGAATGCATGGCGGCCTTGTTCAGCGGCGCCGTGACGATCACGGCTATCTTGCCGGCCAGAGCGAGCTTGACCGCTTCTTCGACGTATCGATAAGCCGCTTCGCCGCCGGCGGCGGAAACCTTGCCGTCGACAATCTTGTCCTGGTCTTTGCTTACGACGTTGACGACCGGTACTTCACCTTCCTTCGCGTCGAGCCCGTCTACGAACTTGAGTCCCGTGCCAAGCAGCTTATCGGCTCGCCGCAGTATCGCGAGATTGCCCACCACTGCGGAAACCGAACGCGTTGCCGCGCTCATCTGGGCAAGCGTCTTGACGATGATCTCCGGCCCTACGCCCGACGGATCGCCCATGGTAATGCCGATTCTTGCAGTCATGCGATCCTCGTAGTTTCAAGTAAATGAAGCATATTGTTGTTTTCGTCTCCCGGTTACTTCAAACGAGGGTAACGGCCAGTTCCCCCAGCCCCTCCACGGATCCGATCATCTGGTCGCCCTTCTTCACGGCCCCTACTCCTGCCGGCGTGCCGGTATAAATCAGGTCACCGGGTTTGAGCAGGTAGTACTCGGACAGATACGCAATCGTGTCCGGCACGTTCCAGATCATTTCCGACAGGTCCGCCTGCTGTCGCATCTCGCCATTGACCTTCAGCCAGATCTTGCCTGTCGAGTGATGCCCGTGACTGGCCACCGGGTGAATGGCGGCTATCGGCGCCGATTCGTCGAAAGCCTTGCCAAAGTCCCAAGGCCGTCCCATGTCGCGCGCCTTGAACTGCAGGTCGCGGCGGGTCATGTCCAGGCCAACTGCATAGCCGAACACGAACTCCAATGCCTTGGCCGCGGGAACGTTGCGGCCTTCGCGCTGGATCGCCACCACCATTTCGATCTCATGATGCAGATTCTCCGTGCCCGGCGGGTAATGCATCTTGCCGCCGCCCGGCAGCACGGCGTCGGCCGGCTTGAGAAAGAAAAACGGCGGTTCCTTGTCCGGATCTTTGCCCATTTCCCGGGCATGAGCTGCATAGTTGCGGCCGACGCAATAAATGCGGTGGACCGGGAAGCGCTCTTTGCGGCCCACGATGGGTACCGACGGCACCGGGCCGATGTCGAACAACAATTCATTTCCGTTCATTTTTTTTCAATCAGAGTTAGAAAAACATTAACCGCCAAGGACTGTCATTGCAACTGCTCCTCGCGCCACAGGCCCAATGCACGCTGCACCGGCCGATCGGAAAAACTGAACAGCACGGAATCTTCTGCCGCGTACAACGCATAGGTCTGCCACGACGGCACAACGAAAGTATCGCTTGCCGTGAACTCGAACGCTTCACCGCCGATCACAGCACGGCCACCGCCCTCGATCACCGAAAAGACGGTGCCGTCGGTGCTGCGATAGGGGCGACCGCTGAAACCTTTCGGCAGGTACTGGATATAGGCGCCCATGGTCGGCATTGCGGGACCGCCGGTGGCCGGATTGACGAACTCCATTTTGTGGCCATGGCTGGCATGGGCTTTGTCGACTTTCGCCAACTGCAGCAGGCTTTGGCGCGAGCGTGCGTAGGGATAGGCAAAAACCGGCGAGGTTGCTCCCTTGGGCTGAAACGCGATCGGCCGCAGATTGTTGCCGTAACGCAACCAGGCATCGCCTTCCGGACGAACGACTTCCTGCTCGTCGTGCGGATAGTCCTCGGCGAAGCCGGCATCAAAAAATCGCACCAGCGGAATATCCAGCCCATCGAGCCAGACGACCGGCCCGTCTGCGGGATTGCCGTGGTCGTGCCACGTCCACGACGGCGTAATGATGAAATCTCCCGGATGCATGGTCACGCGCTCGCCGTCGACCGCGGTGTACGCCCCCGTGCCCTCGACGATCAAGCGCAGCGCCGTTTGCGTGTGCCGGTGACTCGGCGCAATTTCGCCGGGCAGGATCAGCTGCCAGCCGGCGTAAAGCGAGTTCGTGATCGCCGATTGCCCGGGAATACCCGGGTTCTCGAGGATCAGCACGCGGCGCACCGCTTCCTTCGCCGTGATCAGACCGCCGGACTCCATCAGCCACGGCCGCACCTGGGCGTATTTCCACAGCGCGGGCACACAGGGCGACTTCGGCTGGCGCGGGACCAGGGCGCTCATCATTTCCCATAGCGGCGTCAGATGCGCCAGTGCGATGCGCCGATAGTAAGCTTCCCGCTCTGCTCGTGGGTCCTTCAATGGCTGTCCCATTTTTC
>JANOGH010000014.1:0-2754 GCA_031414075.1 Betaproteobacteria bacterium
GAAAGGCCCAAAGCGCACTTCCGTGATCAATCGTTTGATCGACCCCTCGTCGATTTTCGGGGCAGCGCCGATTCGTCCCAGCGTCCTGCCGCCCTCCTGCTTCGGTTCCGGCGTTACCGCGAACTGGTGCGTCGCCCCGGCGCGCATCACCTTGAACCAAAGCGAGTGTCCCGGCGCGCGCGTGACCGACGCGACGAGCTCCTCCCAGGTGGCGATTGCACGTGCGTCGACTTCGAGAATTTCGTCCCCTTCCCTGAGTCCATCGCGTTCACCGGTACCGCCTGCGACAAGGCGCCCAATCACCGGTTTGAGCGGCGGCTGGAAACGTGTCAATCCGATCGCCTGCAGCAGGTCGACGTCGATCTTTTCCGGTCCGATTGCCGACAGATCGAGCCGCCGGAATTGAATATCGCCGTGCTCGGCGTGCATTTCCAGCTGGATGGTAGCCTTGCGCAGCGAATGTTCCAGCAGCGCCCACCTGAGATCCTGCCAGGTGGCCACTTCGGCGCCGTCGATGCGCGCGATCAACTCGCCCGCTTCGATCTGGGCGTTCGCCGCCGGCGTGCCAGGAACCGGCACGCCGACGACCGGGCGGATACCGGGCACCCCGTGCATGAACAACATCCAGTAAAGCAGAACAGCGAGCAGGAAATTGGCCACCGGTCCGGCCAGCACGATGGCGAAACGTTTCACCACGGTTTGCTGGTTGAATGCACGATGGCGCTCTTCGGGGGCAACCGGCCCTTCGCGTTCATCAAGCATCTTGACGTAGCCACCCAGCGGGAACGCCGAAACCGCCCACTCCGTCTGATCGGCGCCGAACTTGCGGCGCCACAGCGGCAGGCCGAAGCCAACCGAAAAACGCAGCACCTTCACGCCGCACAGGCGTGCCACGAGATAGTGGCCCAGTTCGTGAAACACGATCAGCACACCGAGCGCGACCACGAATGCGATCAGGGTCGAGAAAATGGACAGGGTCATGGGTACACCGCCACGGCACCCAGTTGCTGCTCTGCTTCTGCTCGCGCTTGCGCATCGGCTGCCAGCACGTCTTCGAGATTGTGCACGCGACTGGGCGTGATGCGTGCAAGCACCTCTTCCACGACGCCCGAAATACGGGGAAAGGCCAGCCGGCCGGACAGAAAACCGGCCACCGCGATCTCATTGGCTGCATTCAATACGATCGGTGCGTTGCCACCCGCCTCGAGCGCGCGGTAGGCCAGCCGCAGGCAGGGAAAACGTTCGAGGTCCGGCCGCTCGAATTGCAGCGATCCGATCGCGCACAGGTCCAGAGATTGCACACCGGAATCGATGCGTTCGGGATAGGCCAACGCATGGGCGATCGGCGTGCGCATGTCGGGATTGCCGAGTTGGGCCAGCACGGACCCGTCGATGTATTCCACCAACGAATGGACGATACTTTGCGGATGGATGACCACTTCAATATGTGACGGGTTCGCCCCGAACAGGAAACTCGCCTCGATGACTTCCAGACCCTTGTTCATCAGCGTCGCCGAGTCGACCGAAATTTTGCGGCCCATGATCCACTTCGGGTGAGCGCACGCCTGCTCTGGCGTAACCCCGCCGAGCAGCTCGCGTGCCATGCGCAGGAAGGGCCCGCCCGACGCGGTCAGCCACAAACGTTTGACGCCCGCGCGCGCAAAGCTGCCGTCGAAGTCGCGCGGCAAGGCCTGGAATATCGCATTGTGCTCGCTGTCGATCGGCAGCAGCGTCGCACCGCTGGCCGCCACGGCGTCCATGAGCAGGCCGCCAGCCATGACCAGCGCTTCCTTGTTGGCGAGCAACAGTTGCTTGCCGGCGTGAGCCGCTGCCAGCGTGGAGCGCAAGCCGGCGGAGCCGACGATCGCAGCCATCACCGTATCGACCTCGGGAGCAGCGGCGATCTGTTCGAGCGCCCGCGCGCCGGACAGCACTTCGCAGTCCAATCCCGCGTCGCGGACCTTCAGCCGCAATTGTCCGGCTGCCGCCGCATCCGCCATCGCGGCAAACCGCGGTCGATATCGGCAGCATTGCTCGAACAACCGATCGACCTGCCGATCCGCCGATAACGCGACGACCTGGAAACGATCGCAATGGCGATCCACCACTGCGAGTGTGTTGGCGCCGATGCTGCCGGTGGATCCGAGGATTGCAAGCCGTTTCATGCTCAACCGAGCGCCGGCAGATAGTAGAGCGCGGCGAACGGCAATGCCGCCGTCAGGCTGTCGATTCGGTCGAGAACGCCGCCGTGACCAGGCAGCAGGCTGCCGCTGTCCTTCGCACCGGCCCCGCGCTTGATCCACGACTCGAACAGATCCCCGGCAATGCTGAGCACCGTCATCGCGGCGACAAAAATAATCGTAACCGTACGATCAAAGACATTCGCTGACGGCTGCAGAACGAAGCTCGCGACAAATCCATAGATCAGCACGGCAGCGAAGGCACCAATGACGCCTTCCCAGGTCTTGCCCGGACTGATCTGCGGAGCCAGCTTGCGGCGACCGAATCTGCGGCCTGCAAAATAGGCGGCGGTATCCGCGACCCAGACCACCAGCAACATGGCCAGCAGCAACCACGGCGACCTTTGCAGAACAGCAGCGGCGAGCCACGCCGGAACCAGAACCATCCAGCCGACCATGCCGAGAAACAGCGGCTGCGTCGCGCGCCATCCGCGATACAGCCACAGCGGCACTGCGATCGCCCAGAACATCAGCGCCGCCACCAACAGCAGGCCTGACAGTCCATTGGCAGCGG
>JANOGH010000015.1:0-11177 GCA_031414075.1 Betaproteobacteria bacterium
CCGGAAGTGTGCCAGAAAGCGCAAGTGCGGCCGCTAATGTGCGGCTAAGGCATTGAATTATTGGTAGGCGGTGCGAGACTTGAACTCGCGACCAACGGATTAAAAGTCCGCTGCTCTACCAACTGAGCTAACCGCCCAAAAAAGAGGCGCATTCTACCGGCCCGTCAGTTGGCGCGTCAAACCACATTGTCCGCGACGCGATGCCGCCAACAGACTGCGCTAGCCTGTTTTGAGCAGGCGCCGATACTGTATTTTGATGGTCAACGCGGCACCCGCGATGATGGAAAAGAACACCAGAATCGAGCCCAGCGCGAGTGTCGAGACGCCGGTGATGCCCTGGCCGATGGTGCAGCCCATTGCAGTAACGCCGCCGAACCCCATCAGGACGCCGCCGATCACGTGGTTGCGGGCATCGGCAGCCGAATCAAAACTTTCCCAGTGGAAGCGCCGCTTGACCATGGCGTAAGCGAACGAGCCGACCAGCGTGCCGAGCACCACCGCCACCCCGAAGGTCACGCGCGCGGGCTTGTCCGTCCAGAATTGCAGCAACTCGAGCGTGTTGGCGGCAGGCCCGATGAAGGTGAACGACTCGGGGCGCGCGGTGCGCGTGCCGATATAGGCCTCCTGCAGCGTTTCCGGATCTTCGGCGATGAAGCCTAGGTGGCCGGTCACGTACCAGCCGCCGACGATGGTAAGACCGATCACGACGCCGGCAAACAGCCGCTCGTGGTCGGCGCGGAAATCGCGATCGTTCAGCACGAATGCCAATAAAGCCAGCGTGATGCCCGCGGCAATCCATGGTTGTACGCTGCGCTTGCCGATGCTGAACGACGCGGCGACGAGCCACGACAGATCCTGTCCCTGATCGAACTGGATGGCGAGCGCGCCCAGCACATCGGTGCGCACTGGCGAGAGCAGGCCGCGCAGCGTCATTTCCGCCGCCAGAGCGAGGAACAACATGGCGACCAGCGATTTGAGACTGCCGCCACCGATCCTGATCAGGCTGCGGCTGCCGCAGCCGGAGGCCAACGTCATGCCCACTCCGAACAGCAGGCCGCCGACAATATAGGCGAGCCAGGGCCAGCGCGGTGCCGGATACGCGGATCGTGAAAGGTCGACCAGCCCCGCGAGGTCGAGTGCGTTGGCGCCGGCAATCGCCACCGCAATGGCCAGCAGCCACATGCGCATGCGGCTCCAGTCCCCCATGTTGATGACATCGGACACGGCGCCCATGGTGCAGAAGTCGGTCCTTTGGGCAACGGCGCCAAATATCAGCGCCAGAACGAATCCGAACGCAATGACGAGTGCAGCTAGCTGTGCAGGCGTTTCCATCAGCCCTCCCGACTTGTGCGGAGAGCGCTATTTGAGTTTCGCCAGCCGGACCTTGGCCTTCTCGGCGGACTCGTTGCCAGGATACTTGGCGATGAGCTCTTCGAAGGTTTTCCGTGCGGCCGCGTTGTCGCCGAGGCTGCTTTCCGCCGTTCCGATGATCAGCAGGGCATCGGGCACCTTGGCACTTTCCGGATACATCCCAAGCAGCCGCCGCTCCGCCTCGATCGCTTCGCGATACTGGCGCAGGTGGGAATAGGACTCGCCGATCCAGTACTGCGCATTCGGCGCCAGCGGATGCTTCGGATAACTCTTGAGGAAACTGTCGAAGCCGCGAATGGCGCCCAGATAGTCACTCAAGCGGTAATTGTTGTAAGCGTTGTCGTAAGCACGCTGGATTGCAGTCTGATCGGCGGCAGACAACGATGCCGGCGGCAGCGAACTTGGCGGCCCAGGCGCAGCGGCAGCGTTCGATATGGCGGCTGTCGAGGAGGCCTGCGCTGCAGCCGGCGTCGCGGCCGGCGGCGGCGGATTGACCGACGTTGTTGCGGTCGTGGACGCTACCGGTTGCGGAATGGTTGCCGTGGTCGCCGAGCCCTGTTCCAGCTTGCGGATGCGCTCCTCGAGCACGGAGATGGTGTCCTGGTCTTTCTTGCTGGCGCTCCCCGGCTCGATGCGGCGCAACCTGGTATCGAGATCGACATACATATCGCGCTGACGCTTCTGCGCATTGCTGACATCGTTAGCCAGCACTTCCATCTGCCCGCGCAGCCGGCTCAACTCACCGTTGAGCGCTTCCACCTGGTTCAGCAGTTGCACCACGCCGCGGTTGCTCGGGCCGGATTCAGCCTGCGCCAGTTTCTGGCCGGTCACGGCCTGCTCTTCGCTGATGGTTTGCACCTGCGCGAGCATCACGGAAAAACCGTCCTGCACTTGCTGGTGGTTGGCGCGCAACTGCCGGACATTTTCAACAAAATTGACCTTTTCTTCGCGCAGCCCCATGAACCGGGCATTGATCTCCTTCTGAACGTCGTAAAGCCCGTCATAACGGGTCTGCAGCTGCACTTCCGCATCTGCCGCCGCTGACGTATCAAAGCAGGGGAACATCAATACAATCAGGGGCAGCCATCGCTGCCCCCGCTTGATTTGTGCAAACCGGAAATCAGGACTGGACGAAGATCGGATCACCATGGCTTTCCCCCAGACAGACCAGACAAGTAAAAAGCGCGCCGCAATTGCGGCGCGCCGTTGAAACCGGGGCGAACAGGCATTACCGCGGTTCGTTCTGGTAGACGATGTCGGCGCGACGGTTCTTGGCCCAGCTTTCCTCATCCTGACCGAAGGCCACCGGCTTCTCCGCACCGAAGCTCACGGTCTCCACCTGCTTCTCGCCGACGCCGAGCAGCACCATCGCTCGCTTGACGCTGTCGGCGCGGCGCTGGCCCAGCGCCAGGTTGTATTCGCGGCTGCCGCGATCGTCGCAGTTGCCCTGCACGGCGATCTTGAGGTCGGTATGGTCCATCAGGAACTTCGCATGCGCGTCGATCACCGGCACGTACTCTTCCTTGATGTCGTAATGGTTGTACTCGTAGTAAACACTGCGCTTCGCCAGCGCGCTGCCGGGTTCCTTGAGCAGCGCCCAGGCATCGCCCTTGAGCTGCGACCCGCCGACACCGGTGCCGGGCAGAGGTTTAACGATCGCCTGATCGCCCTGGGCCTGCTGAGCGCGTTTCTGCGCCTCTAGCTGTTGCTTGAGTTCTTCCTGCTCTTTCGCGATACTGGCCTGCTTGGCGGCGTCCTCCGCCTTCGCCTTCGCCGCCTGGCTCTGCGCCTGCTGCTGATCGAAAACGTCGCGCTGTTCGACCTCGGCGCTTTTCTGTCCCTGGCTCGCGCAGGCCGCGAGCAAGAAAATCAGCGACCCGGCAAATAATATTTTTCTCATCTTTACTCCTTTCGGCGATTGTTCGGAAGCGGTCCCCACGCAGGCTCGCGGATGTCGCCAGACTGCGCTGTAATTCTTTGCTTGATCCGTCCGTCGCTCGACACAGCGGCTAATATACCACGCCCCTTTATCTCGGAAGCGTAAAGGATCATCTTGCCGTTCGGCGCGTACGCCGGCGATTGGTCGAGGCTGCCGGCGGTCAGGATCTGCATCTGGCGCGATGCGATATCCTGCACGGCGACATTGAAGTGCCCTTCGTTGCGATGGATGAAGATGAACGATTTCCCGTCCGGGCTGTAGCGCGGCGTGACGTTGTAGCCGCCTTCAAAAGTCAGGCGTTCGGCTTCGCCTTGTCCGTCAGCGCGCATGCGGTAGATCTGCGGACTGCCGGCGCGGTCGGACGTAAACAGAATAGTCTTGCCGTCAGGTGAAAAACTCGGCTCGGTGTCGATCGACTGGCCGCTGGTCAGGCGAACCAGTCCCGAACCATCGGCCCCGATTACGTAAAGATTGGAAGTGCCGTCCTTGGTCAGCACGATCGCCAGTTTCTTGCCGTCCGGCGACCATGACGGCGCCGAGTTCGACCCTTCGAAGTTGGCCAGCACGGTACGCGTGCCATCCAGCAGGTTATGCACGAAGACGATCGGCTTGCGGCGCTCGAAGGACACATAGGCGATGCGTGCGCCGTCCGGCGACCACTGCGGCGAGATGATCGGTTCCCTGTGCGCCAGGATGAAATCGGCGTTGAAGCCGTCCGCGTCGGCCACCTGCAGTTCGAAGCGATTCTCGCTCTTGGTCACGTAGCAGATCTTGGTGGCGAACACGCCGGCGTCGCCGGTGAGCTTCTCGTAGATCAGGTCGGCGATCTTGTGCGCGGGCATGCGTTGTTGCGGCACGGTGATCAAGTAGGAGAAGCCAAGTATCTGCGACTGCTTGGCAATGTCGATCAGCCGGAAGCGCACCTCGGCGCGCCCGTCGCTCTTTTCCGAGACGCTGCCGATTACCATCGTCTCGGTGCCTTCGTTTTTCCAGTAGCGATAGTTGATCTCGGAAGGTTCAGCCGGCAGGGGCCGCACGCTGCCGATCGAGCCGAGTTTGAACAGGCCGCTTCTCTGCAGGTCGGCCGAAACGATCTGGCTAATGCGCTGGGCGAAGCGCTCCTCGCCCGCGAACGGCACGACGGTGATCGGGATCTGGTTGGCGCCGCCACCGATGATTTCGATGGCAAGGGGCGCCGCTGTGGCACGGGAACACAACAGGCACAACAGCACAGCGGCGACCGCGCCGCGGGCGAGAAAACAGTGCATTTGCAGGGGGGGTCGGGGCATGGGCGTGTTGAAGGTTGACATCGCTCAGTCTTTGGGTCGGAAAACCAGCGTGAGTTCCCGGAAGTTTTCCTGGAACAAATCAGGATCGTCGGGCACCGGCAGCGTTCGCGCCGACGTAATGGCTCGTCCCACTGCGTCGTCATAAGTTTTATTGCCGCTCGATTTCTTCATGGTGGCGCTCAACACCTCCCCTCCCGGCAGCAGCACAACCTCAAAGCGGGCCTCGGGATTGCCCTCCATGTTTGGCGGGACAACTACCTTGCCTTTGATCTTCGCCTGGATGCGGGCCATGTAGTCATTAATCAATTTTTGATGCGCGGCGCGCGCCGCTGCATCCGCGCGACGCTTGGTCTCCTCGACTTCGCGCTGCTTGCGCACGGCTTCCTGCTGCTGGCGCTCTTGTTCCGCGACCGCAGCGCGCTGCTTGCGTACTTCTTCTCGCTTCACTTCGTCGACGCGCTTCTGTTCTTCTTCCTTCTGTTCCGCTTCCTTGCGCTGCTCTTCCTCCAGTTTGCGCTTTTCCAGTTCCTCTTTCTTTTGTTCCTCGCGCCGCTGTTCCTCCGCCGCCTTGCGCTGCTCTTCCTCCAGTTTGCGCTTTTCCAGTTCCTCTTTCTTTTGTTCCTCGCGCCGCTCGGCCTCTTCTTCCTTCTGCTTGCGCAGTTTCTCCTTGAGCTCGATATCCGCGGCCGAGGGCTTGGGCGTTTCCACCTTGGGCGGGGCCGGCGGGACCGGATCTTTCCTGACCTCGGGCACCGGCTTCGGCGGCTTCGGCACGGGCTTGGGCGGCTCCGGAGCCAGCAAAACCTTCTTCACCGGCTCGGGCAGGTCCTGCCACAGCTCGACCATTACCGGACTCGCGACTTTTTTCTGCCAGCTGACGCCGAACACGAGCAGGCCGAAAAACATCAGGTGCACCAGGACTGCCAGGGTGCCCGAGGCGATGCGGCCGGGTTCGGCAAGCGTTCGCAATCTCACCCCGCACGCGGCTTCGCCAGCAACCCGATCCGCTTGACCTGATTCTGCTGCAACAAATCCATGACCTCGATGACGGCTTCGTATTTAACATCCTTGTCTGCGGAAATAACAACCGGCTGATCGGGTTTCTTCGCCTGCTTGCTCCTGATCAGCCTGACCAGTTCGTCGCGATTGACCGGGCGCTCGGCGCCGGATACGTCGCGGTCGATCAGCGAGAGGGCGCCGCCGGCGCGAATGGAGATTTCCAATGGCAGTGCCGGGGGCGTCGAACTCTTGCCGATGCTCGGAAGATCGATCACGCCGGGATTCATCAGCGGGGCCGTGACCATGAAAATCACCAGAAGAACCAGCATTACGTCGATATAAGGCACGACGTTGATCTGGTTCATCAGGCGCGGATGACGCCGGCGGTTCATTGCCATGTCGGGATCAGCCCGCGTTCAGGGCAACATGCCCGGCCGCTTGTCCGGCCGCGGCCTGCGGCGGCGCGTTGGCCTGCCGCTGCAGGATGTTGGAGAATTCTTCCATGAAACTGTCGAAACGCGTCGACAGGCGTTCGATATGGCGCACGAAATGGTTGAAGGCGATCACCGCCGGAATCGCGGCGAACAAACCCATGGCCGTGGCGACCAGTGCTTCGGCGATGCCCGGCGCGACATGGGCGAGCGTGGCCTGGCCGACATTGGCCAGCCCGCGAAATGCATTCATGATGCCCCACACCGTGCCGAACAGGCCGACATAGGGGCTGACTGACCCGACCGTGGCCAGGAACGACAGGTGCGCCTCCAGGCGATCGAGCTCGCGTTGATAGGTGGCACGCATGGCCCGGCGCGTACCGTCCATGAGCACGCCGAGGCTGGTTCCGCTTTGTTTGCGCACCTTCACGAACTCGCGGAATCCGGATTCGAATATGCGTTCCATGCTGCCGGCGTTTTGACGTGCACTCGTCGCAGCCTGGTAAAGCGAGCCGAGGTCGGCGCCGCTCCAGAAGCTGCGCTCGAACTGGTCGGTGCGGCGCATCGCATCGCGGACGACGAACATCTTGCGGAAGATGAACCACCACGAAATCATCGACACCAGCAGCAGCAGCGCCAACACCAGCTGCACCAGCACGCTGGCGTTGCCGATCAGGCTGATCAGGGACAGGTCTTGGGATACATTCATGGTTGTGTGCAGTCGTTTGAACGCGGTTAGGGTGCCGGCGGGGTTAGCCGGCCTGGACTTTTTCCTTCGGCGTCGGTTTCGCGCCACCTGCCAGTGACATGCGGATTTCTTCCGGAAACGGCATCGGTTTCAGGTCCACCGCCCCGACGCAGGCAACATTGACGGCGGCACGCACCAGTGTATCGCCGTCGCGCCTGACCTCCTGCGCAAACGTCAGTTGGGCGCGACCCATTTTCACCACCACCGCGCTGACGCTGACCAGATCATCGAGCAAGGCCGGTTTCAGGTAGGCGATCTCCAGTTGTCTGACGATGAATACGAGCCGAAATCGGCTGGCGAGTTGCCTCGCATCGAAACCTCTGCTGCGCATCCACTCCATGCGCGCACGCTCGAAAAAATCCAGGTAAGTCGCGTGGAACACCACACCGCCCGCATCGGTGTCCTGGTAGTACACGCGCACCGGAATCTGGAATTCGATGTCAATTCTCCCGCCACAGTTCGGCGTTGCCCGAAGGCTGCGGCACGGCCAGGCCGAAATGCCGGTACGTCGATGCGGTGGCCATGCGCCCGCGCGGGGTACGCTGCAGGTAGCCCTGCTGGATCAGGAACGGTTCGAGCACATCTTCAATGGTATCGCGCTCTTCGCCGATTGCCGCGGCCAGGTTGTCGATCCCGACCGGACCGCCGCCGAATTTTTCCACAACGGCGAGCAGCAGCTTGCGGTCCATCACGTCCAGTCCGATCCGGTCCACATCCAGCATCTTCAGGGCCGCATCCGCAATCTCCCGGTCGACCCGGCCCTGTGCCTTCACCTCCGCGTAGTCGCGCACGCGGCGCAGCAACCGGTTGGAAATGCGCGGCGTGCCGCGCGAACGCGACGCGATCTCCAGCGCCCCTTCCGGCGAGGTCTCCACGTTCAGCAGGCCGGCCGAGCGCAGGACGATGCGCGTGAGTTCGGCGGTCGAATAGAATTCGAGGCGCGAAACGATGCCGAAGCGGTCGCGCAGCGGATTAGTCAGCATGCCGGCACGGGTGGTGGCGCCGATCAGCGTGAACGGCGGCAGATCGAGTTTGACCGAGCGCGCGGCCGGACCCTCGCCGATCATGATGTCGAGCTGGAAATCTTCCAACGCGGGATACAGGATTTCCTCGACGACCGGCGACAGCCGGTGGATCTCGTCGATGAACAGCACGTCGTTGGGTTCAAGGTTGGTCAGCAGCGCCGCGAGATCGCCCGGCCTTTCCAGCACCGGCCCCGAGGTCTGCCGCAGATTTACGCCCATTTCCCGGGCGATGATGTGCGCCAGCGTGGTCTTGCCCAATCCGGGCGGACCGTACAGCAGCACGTGGTCGAGCGCTTCGCTGCGATTCCTGGCGGCCTCGATGAAGATCTGCAGCTGGCTGCGGATCTTTTCCTGGCCGATGTATTCGTCGAGCTGTTTGGGACGCAGAGCCCTCTCGAGCGCTTCCTCCTGCGTCGACTGCGGGGCGGGCGTGATCAGGCGGTCGGTTTCGATCATCCTTCGTAGCGTCTGCGAAGAGGCGCTTCGGGCATCAGCCACGTCCGCTCTTGAACTCCTGCAACAGGGGCCGGACCTGATCGGCACGGGCATTCACCTCTGTGGGCAGCGCAGCAGCGAGTTCGTTGATACGGCGGATTTCGCCGGCGGCGGCACTTGCGTCCGCCGCGCATGTCAGCACAGCCAAAGCCACCGCGACAACCCGTGCTGCAACGATCATCTGTGCACATCCCCTGGTTCGACCGGTCAGGCCAGGCGCGCCTGAAATTTTGCCTCGGATTATAGCCCAGCGTCCCGGAAAATCATCGCCTCGGGGTGGGGTATATTTGTCGTTCTCGGGCGACATGGAGAATGCGCTGCAGCGCCCTCGCGCCGATCACGCCTTCGAGAGCAGTTTGAGCGCATGCCGGATGGCTTCCTGTACCGGCGTCTGCGGCGCGATTTTCCCGAGCGCATGCGTCGCCTCCTTGTCGCTGTAGCCGAGCGCAAGCAACGCGTTCATCGCATCGCTCCTGACCCCGGCATCCCCGCCGGCAACCGCCGTGTCCAGGCCCGCGGTGAGCTTGTCGCGCAGTTCCAGCAGCAGCCGTTCCGCGGTTTTCTTGCCGATGCCGGGAATCCTGGTAAGGCGCGCGCCATCGTGCGCCGCGACCGCCTGACAAAGCTCGGTTACCGACATTCCGGACAGTACCGAGAGCGCGGTACGCGCCCCGATACCGCTGATCTTCAGCAACTGACGGAACACCTTACGTTCCTGGTCGGTGGCAAAGCCGAACAGCAGATGCGCGTCCTCCCGGACGATCAGGTGCGTTTGCAAGGTGATGGGCGAGCCGATGGCGGGCAACTGGAAAAAGGTGCTCATCGGCACATCGACCTCGTAACCCAGGCCGTGCACTTCCACCACGATCGTGGGAGGGCGCTTTTCGATCAGTTGTCCGGTCAGCCTCCCGATCACACCAGCCTCCCGCGCTTCACTCTGAAGCCCCGCGTTTCGAGCTTTCCCAGGCCGAGTCCGCCATGCGCATGACAGATGGCGCAAGCCAGCGCGTCAGCCGCATCGGCGCTTGGATTGCCCGGCAGCCTGAGCAGCCGGCGCACCATCTCCTGCACCTGTTCTTTGCGCGCGTGGCCATTGCCCACCACCGACTGTTTGACCTGCAGCGCGGTGTATTCCGACACCGGCAGCGCGCAGATCACAGCCGCGCAGATGGCCGCACCGCGCGCCTGGCCGAGCAGCAGGGTGGATTGGGGATTGACGTTGACGAACACTTTCTCGACCGCGACCTGCTGCGGCTTGATCTCCGCAATGACCTGCGAAAGACCTTCGAGGATGGTGCGGATGCGCTCCGGCAGTTCGCCTTTTTCGGAGGTACGGATGCGACCGCTGGTGATATAAGTCAGCTTCTGGCCGGATATTTCCAGCACGCCAAAACCCGTCACTCTGAGTCCTGGATCGATTCCCAGAATTCGCACTGTCAAAGGTTCGCTCACACCAGCCATGGGTGACGGGTTTCAGGGGAGGCCAATATGACGATTCGCCCGTCGCTCACCGCCGGCTGTCGCCGCTCGTCCGTCATCCCCCGCCGTCCATTGCCGCACTGGTAAAGACCTCCTGAACGTCATCGAGAGCTTCCAGCGCATCCAGGAGCTTTTGCATTTTTGCGGCGTCTTCGCCGGTGAGCACGGTTTCCACCGCCGGTTTCATGGTCACTTCCGCGAGTTCGCCCTTGAGCCCGGCCTTCCCGAGTCTGTCCTTGACTGCGAGAAAGTCAATCGGCGTAGTGATGACCTCGATGCTGCCATCCTCGTTGGCAATCACATCCTCGGCGCCGGCCTCGAGCGCCGCTTCCATGACCTTCTCTTCGCTCGTGCCTGGCGCGAACAGGAGCTGGCCGCAATGGCGGAACAGAAAGGCAACCGAACCTTCGGTGCCGAGGTTGCCGCCGTGCTTGGCGAAAGCATGGCGCACGTCGGCCACCGTGCGCACGCGATTGTCCGTCATGCAATCCACGATGACCGCGGCACCGTTGATGCCGTAACCCTCGTAACGGATTTCCTCATAACTCACGCCCTCCAGCTCGCCGCTGCCGCGCTTGGTGGCGCGCTCGACGGTGTCCTTGGGCATGTTGTTCGCGTAAGCCTTGTCCACCGCGAGGCGCAAACGCGGGTTGGCCGTGACGTCGGAACCGCCGAGCCGCGAAGCAACCGTGATTTCCTTGATCAGGCGGGTAAAGATCTTGCCGCGCTTGGTGTCCTGGCGTCCCTTGCGGTGCTGGATGTTTGCCCATTTGCTGTGACCGGCCATACCTTCCTCTGCGTTTGCAGCACACCACGCATGACCGGCTTCGGCCCATGTAGGCGGCTGATATAATCATTAAAAAATCTTACCATACGGTCCGTTCCCAACGCTGCCCACCCATCCCATGATACCACCTCTGCCGATCGCCAAATCATCGCACGAGCTCTGTCTGTTGCCCGGATTCGCCAATCGCCATGGGCTGATTGCCGGCGCCACCGGCACCGGCAAGACCGTTACCCTGCAGATCATGGCCGAGGCGTTCAGCTCGATCGGCGTGCCGGTGTTCGTGGCCGATGTCAAAGGCGATCTCGCCGGCCTGTCGCAGGCCGGCGCCATGAGCCCCAAGCTCAAGGAGCGCATCGACCGGCTCGCTCCCGGCGATTTCCCCTTCTTCGGCTGCCCGACCGTTTTCTGGGATGTATACGGCGCGCTCGGCCATCCGGTGCGCGCCACGGTGTCCGAAATGGGGCCGCTGCTGCTGGCGCGGCTGCTGAACCTCAACGAAACACAGAGCGGCGTGCTGATGCTGGTGTTCAAGATCGCGGACGACAAAGGCCTGCTGCTGCTCGATCTGAAAGATTTGCGCGCGATGGTGCAGCATGTCGGTGAAAATGCCAGGC
>JANOGH010000016.1:0-3522 GCA_031414075.1 Betaproteobacteria bacterium
CCGGAAGACTGGGCCGCTCACTAGCCGGTCGCGTCACGTGGACAAACTTGTCATCCAGGGCGGCGTGCCGCTGACCGGGGAAGTGCGCATTTCCGGCGCCAAGAATGCCGCTCTGCCCATTCTTTGTGCCTCGCTCCTGACCCCCGGCGCGCTCTGGCTGCAGAACATTCCTCACCTGCGCGATGTGACCACCATGCTGAATCTCCTGGCGCAGATGGGCGTTGAGGTTTCGCTCGACGAAAAGCTTGGCGTCGGGCTGACGGCGGCGAAGCTGCATAACTTGTCAGCGCCCTATGGACTGGTGAAAACCATGCGCGCGTCGATACTGGTACTCGGGCCCATGATTGCGCGTTTCGGCGAAGCGCGCGTGTCGATGCCGGGGGGCTGCGCGATCGGCCAGCGGCCGGTTGATCTGCATATCAAGGGCCTGCAGGCGATGGGGGCGCAGATCGACATTGAGCAAGGCTATATTCTTGCCCGTGCTGCGCGGCTGAAGGGTGCGCATATTGTTCTGGACCTGGTGACGGTGACCGGTACCGAAAATCTGATGATGGCGGCGGTGTTGGCCGACGGCGTGACGGTACTCGAAAATGCCGCACGCGAACCGGAAGTCATCGACCTTGCAGAATGCCTGAACGCGATGGGCGCCCGGGTGAGGGGCGCCGGCAGCGATGTCATAACGATCGAAGGTGTCCGGGAACTGCAAGGGGCGACGCATCGGGTCATGCCGGACCGGATCGAGATCGGAACATTTCTCTGCGCCGCTGCCGCGACGGGCGGAGAAATCAAGCTTAAAGGCACGCGCGCCAGTATCCTCGACGCCGTCATCGGCAAGCTGCAGGAAGCCGGAGCGCAAGTCGAGCATGGCGAAGACTGGATACGGCTGTCGACCAATGGAGCCCTCAAGTCGGTCAGCTTGCGAACGGCGCCCTATCCGGCCTTTCCGACCGACATGCAAGCGCAATTCATGGCGCTCAACAGCGTGGCGCAAGGCACGGCGGTGATAACCGAAACCATCTTCGAGAATCGTTTCATGCATGTGCAGGAACTGCGCCGGCTGGGGGCGAATATCGAAGTGGAGGGAAACACGGCGATTGTGCGTGGAGTCAGCGGTTTGCAAGGCGCCAACGTTATGGCCACCGATCTGCGCGCATCCGCGAGCCTGGTACTCGCCGGTCTTGTGGCGAAAGGCGAGACGCTGGTGGACCGCGTGTACCATCTCGACCGCGGCTACGAATGCATCGAGGAGAAGCTCAGCCAGCTGGGTGCGCGCATCAAACGCGCCCACTAGAGGGCAACGACAAATTTTGACGACGCACATGAGCATCAGAATCGCCCTGTCGAAAGGGCGCATATTCGAAGAGACGGTTCCGCTGCTGAAGGCGGCCGGCATCTTCGCGTCCGAAGATCCGGAGACTTCGCGCAAGCTGATCATCCCGACCAATCGCGGCGACGTGAGCGTCATTATCGTGCGGGCTTCCGACGTGCCGACCTATGTACAGTACGGTGCCGCGGACCTGGGCATAGCGGGCAAGGATGTGTTGCTCGAGCACGGCGGGACGGGGCTCTACCAGCCTCTCGATCTGGGCATTGCGAAGTGCCGCATGATGGTGGCGGTGCCCGAGCGCTTCGACTACGAAGCTGCCGTGCGTCAGGGCGCCCGGCTGCGTGTCGCAACCAAGTATCTCAAGACAGCGCGTGAGCACTTTGCGGCAAAGGGTGTGCACGTCGATCTCATCAAACTTTACGGGTCCATGGAACTCGCGCCTCTGGTCGGGCTCGCTGATGCCATCGTCGATCTGGTCTCCAGCGGCAATACGCTGCGCGCAAACGAGCTGAAGGCGGTCGAGGAGATCATGCCGATCAGTGCACGGTTGATCGTCAACCAGGCCGCTCTCAAGCTCAAACGTCTGCAGATTCAGCCGGTGATCGACGCATTTCGTGCGGCGGCGCTGAAGGAATCGGCATGACCGGAATCGCGCGTCTGTCTACCCGTGAATCGGGTTTTGAGGCGAAGCTCACGAAATTGCTGGCATTCGAAAGCAACCAGGATGAGCGCATCGAGAGCACCGTCGAGGCGATATTGCGCGATGTACGGTTGCGCGGCGATGACGCAGTTCTCGAATACACGAACCGGTTTGACCAGCTCGAGGCAGGATCGCTCGCCGCGCTCGAAATTTCGCGGAACGATCTCGACCGGGCGCTCGCCGGCTTGCCCGCGGACCGACGGGGCGCACTCGAATTCGCGGCCGCGCGCATTCGCGGCTATCATGAACGCCAACCGCTGGTGTCCTGGCAATACACGGAAACCGACGGCACCACGCTCGGTCAGAAAGTCACGCCGTTGGATCGTGTCGGCGTGTATGTTCCCGGTGGAAAGGCGGCCTATCCGTCCACTGTGCTGATGAACACGCTGCCGGCAAAAATCGCGGGTGTATCCGAAATCATCATGGTGGTGCCGACCCCTCGCGGGGAACGCAACGATCTGGTGTTGGCGGCGGCCCGTATCGCCGGGGTGGACCGTGTATTCACCATCGGTGGTGCGCAGGCGGTGGCGGCACTGGCTTACGGCACCCAGACCATTGCGCAAGTGGACAAGATCGTCGGCCCCGGCAACGCTTATGTTGCCGCTGCGAAACGCCGCGTATTCGGTGTGGTCGGCATCGATATGGTGGCGGGGCCCTCCGAGATCCTGGTGATCTGCGACGGCGGAACCGATCCGGATTGGATTGCGATGGATCTTTTTTCGCAAGCCGAGCATGACGAGATGGCGCAGGCGATCCTGCTCTGTCCGCATGCGGAGTTCATCGGAAAGGTTGCCGCCAGCATGGAGCGCCAACTCAAGGATATGCCGCGTGCCAGCGTAATCTCGGCTTCGCTGCACGGGCGCGGAGCCTTGATCGAAACCCGAGACCTGGAAGAGGCTTGCGCGATCGCCAACCGCATCGCACCGGAGCACCTGGAACTATCCGTCGAGGAGCCGCGCCGCTGGGCGGAGAAAATTCGCCATGCTGGCGCCGTGTTTCTTGGTCGCTATACGTCCGAAGCATTGGGCGACTACTGCGCTGGCCCGAATCACGTGCTGCCAACCTCGCGCACCGCTCGTTTTTCCTCCCCGCTCGGCGTCTACGATTTTCAGAAGCGCACCAGCCTGATCGAAGTGTCACCCGAAGGCGCGCGCAAGCTTGGGCTTATCGCGGCCGAACTGGCCAGCGGCGAAGGCCTTCCCGCACACGCAAGATCCGCTCAGTACCGGATCCACCGATGAGCCG
This sequence comes from Betaproteobacteria bacterium, assembly GCA_031414075.1. Lineage (GTDB taxonomy): Bacteria > Pseudomonadota > Gammaproteobacteria > Burkholderiales > JACQAP01 > JACQAP01. Next base: position 3,273 of record JANOGH010000016.1, read on the forward strand.
CTTCTGGAGTGCTGTCGTTGGCGGCCTGGCGCCCTATGTTCCGGGAGAGCAGCCCAGGCTGCCTAATCTGGTCAAGCTCAACACCTACGAGAATCCCTACGGCCCCGGGCCGCGGGTGCTGGAGGCACTGCGTGCCGAAGTGGGCGATTCCCTTCGGCTGTATCCCGATCCCGTCAGCGAACGGCTGAAGCAGGCCATCGCCATGCGCCATGAGGTAACTGCGGCCCACGTATTCGTCGGCAATGGATCG
>JANOGH010000017.1:0-12503 GCA_031414075.1 Betaproteobacteria bacterium
CCGCGCAGAACTGCGTAGCAGCGCTTACCGGCGCCACGCCGCCCAACCTGCTCAACCCGGACTACCGCAAGTATTCCAAAACGTAATTCTTCACCGCAGATACCCGACGTGCGGAGCACGTCGGGTATCTGCGGTGAAGAATTAGAAAATGACAGAACTACACAAACTCAGCCTGCGTGAAGCCGCGCTGCGTATCCGTTCCGGCAAGTTGACCAGTGCCGACTACACGCGCGATCTGATTGCGCGCATCGATGCGCTGGAAGCAGACGTGCAGGCATGGCAATGGCTGGATCGCGCGCGTGCGAAGGAGTTGGCTAGCGGGGCGGACAAAGCCGACAGCGCGATGCGGGTCGCGCATCCGCTGCACGGTATTCCGATAGGGGTCAAGGATCTGTTCTATACGGCGGGTATTCCCACCGAGATGGGTTGTCGAGCGTACGCCGGCTATGTGCCGGACGTCACGGCGGACGTGGTTGTCCGGCTGGAGTCCGCGGGTGGAATCATGTTCGGCAAGACCGTGACCACCGAAGCCGCATTCATGGTGCCGGCGAAAACCCGCAACCCCTGGAATATCGCGCACACACCGGGTGGGTCATCGAGCGGATCGGCGGCAGCCGTTGCGGCGGGATTCGTCGCGGGCGCACTCGGTACGCAGACCAATGGCTCAGTCATCCGGCCGGCCGCGTTTTGCGGCATCGTCGGCTACAAGCCCAGCGTTGGTCAGATGTCCGCACGCGGCGCGATGCCGTTCTCCCCGACCCTGGATCAGCCCGGCGTATTCGCCCGCTCGGTGGCCGATGCGGCTTTCCTGGCTTCCAGCCTGACGGCGCAACGTACGGTGATCACGCCGGAAGTCAGGCCTTTGCGCAATGCACCGAAACTGGCCGCGGTGCGCTCCCCGGTGTGGTATCTGGCGCAGCCCGACCAGCGCACGCAGTTCGATGCGGATATCGATCGCCTGCGCGCCGCGGGGGCGTTGGTGGACGTGGTGGAGATCGCCGGCGAATTCGATGGCGCGCACAAAATTCATCGCACCATCATGCTGTACGAGGCGGCGCGGCTGGCGAAAAAAGCACGGGAAATCTGGCGCGGTGGGTTTTCCGATTTCCTGAACAAGGCGCTCGACGAGGGCGAGAACATCCGGGAGGCGGATTACCGTGACGCGCTGAAAGGGCGCACCCAACTGCAGCAAAGCCTGGCGGAATTCTTCGACCGCGGTTATTCGGCGATCATCACTCCACCGGCTGCGGGGGAAGCGCCGGCCACACGCGAGAATACCGGCGATCCGCGCTTCTGCAGCATCTGGACGCTGGTCGGCGTTCCGGCCATCACGATTCCGACCGGCAAGGGACCCAACGGCATGCCCCTCGGACTGCAACTCGTCGGCGCCGCGGAAGAAGAGAACTACCTGCTGGCAACGGCAGCGTGGTGCGAACGCCATTCCCCGTTCAAGGGACTGGTCTAGGAGCTTTGAACTAAAGACGGAGTAGCACGGAGAGTCGTTTACAATTCCACCCTCGCTCCGGGTCCTTCGCTGCTTTCGCGTTTTTCCGCATGAGTTCCATTCCGGTCCCTGCCAATTCCTCCGCCTCAGCCGTCGACTGGCGCGCGCTGCGCGCATGCGTCGAACGCGGCATGCTGCGCGAGCGCGCTTCCTTGCGGGGGCGTATGCGGCGGCTGGAGGACGCATCGCGGGGCGGTAAGGATGTCTCCGCGGAAATCGGGAAACTCCTCACCGACGCGCAGCAATCCGAGTCACAGGCGCGGCAACGACACGCACGGTTGCCGAAGATCGCGTACCCCGAGGAATTACCGATCAGTACCAAGCGCGGCGAGATCGCCGATGCAATTCATGCCCATCAGGTCGTGATCGTGTGCGGCGAGACCGGCTCCGGGAAAACAACGCAGTTACCGAAAATTTGCCTGGAACTGGGCCGCGGTGTGCAGGGCATGATCGGCCATACCCAGCCGCGCCGGATTGCGGCGCGCTCAGTTGCGGCGCGGGTGGCCGCGGAACTGCATACGCCGCTCGGTGAGGCAGTGGGATTCCAGGTCCGTTTCAACGACAAGACCAGTGCCGACAACTACATCAAGGTCATGACGGATGGCATCCTGCTGGCACAAACCCAGGCGGATCGCTGGCTGTCGCAATACGACACGCTGATCATCGACGAGGCGCACGAGCGCAGCCTCAACATCGATTTTTTGCTTGGCTACATCAAGCAGTTGCTGCCGCGCCGTCCGGAACTCAAACTGATCATCACGTCGGCCACCATCGATGCGGATCGCTTCTCCGCGCATTTCGACAATGCGCCTGTGGTCGAAGTGTCCGGCCGGCTGTATCCGGTGGACGTCTGGTACAGGCCCTTCGACGAAGACGACGAGGACGAGCACGAAATCGACCTGCCGGAGGCGATCGTCAATGCCGTGGACGAGGTGACCGCGCGGACGACCAGCGGCGACGTGCTGGTGTTTCTGCCGGGCGAGCGGGAAATCCGCGATGCGGCCGAGGCGTTGCGCAAGCATCATCCGCAAGGCATGGAAATCCTGCCGCTGTTTGCAAAGTTGTCGGCGCAGGACCAGGAACGCATCTTCTCCGCCGGCGGCGGTGCGCGGCGCATCGTGCTGGCCACCAATGTCGCGGAAACATCGCTTACCGTCCCCGGTGTCCGCTTTGTGGTGGATTCGGGTCTGGCGCGCATCAACCGCTACAGCTACCGCAACAAAGTCGAACTGCTGCAGGTCGAGAAGATTTCGCGCGCGTCGGCGAACCAGCGCGCCGGGCGCTGCGGGCGGGTCATGAACGGCATCTGCGTGCGGCTGTATGGCGAAGAGGATTTCAAGGCGCGTGTCGAATTCACCGACCCGGAGATCCTGCGTTCCTCGCTCGCCTCGGTCATCCTGCGCATGGGCGCGCTCAAGCTCGGCGACATCGAGGATTTTCCCTTCGTCGATGCCCCGGCCTCGCGCATGATCGCCGATGGCTACCAGTTGCTCGCCGAGTTGGGCGCCGTCGATGAGGCGCGGGCGCTGACGCCGGTCGGGCAGCAGCTCGCGAAACTGCCGATCGACCCGCGCGTCGCACGCATGCTGGTCGCGGCGAAGCAGGAAGGCTGCCTCAACGAGGTGTTGATCATCGCGGCAGCCCTGTCGGTGCAGGATCCGCGCGAACGGCCGATGGACAAGCAGGAGGCCGTGACCCAGGCGCATGCGGAGTTTACCGACGACCGCTCGGATTTCCTGTCCTATCTGCGCATCTGGAAATGGTTCGAGGAAGCGCTGGTTCACAAGAAATCCAATCGCAAGCTGGTACAGGATTGCCACGAGCGCTTTCTCTCCTACCTGCGATTGCGCGAATGGCGCGAGTTGCACGGCCAATTGCACGCCGTGATTTCCGAAATGGGCTGGCGGCTCAACGAGAAGGAAGCGCGCTACGAGGAAATCCATCGCGCGCTGCTGGCGGGCCTGCTGGGTAACATCGGTTTCAAGTCGGACGAGGCCGGCATCTATCTCGGCGCGCGCCAGATCAAGTTCGTCTTGAGCCCAGCCTCCGGGCTCAAGAAGAAAGGGCCGAAGTGGGTGATGGCGGCGGAGTTGACCGAAACCACGCGGCTGTATGCGCGCGGCGTGGCCGCGATCGAGCCGGAATGGATCGAACGGCTGGGCCTGCATCTGGCCAAACGCAGTTACCGCGAGCCGCATTGGTCCAAGGACAGCGGTTCCGTCGTCGCCTACGAGCAGGTCAGCGTATACGGCCTGGTGGTGGTGCCGAAGCGGCGCGTGCAATACGGTCCCATCGAGCCGAAGGAAGCGCGCGACTTGTTCATCCGCGGTGCTCTCGTAGCGGGCCACTATCCGGGCCAGCCGGAATTCCTCGAGTACAACCGATGCTTGATAGAGGATGTGCAGCAACTCGAGCACAAATCGCGCCGCCACGATGTGCTGGTTGACGACGAGGCGATTTTCGCGTTCTACGCCGAGCGCATTCCCGAGGGGATCTACAGTGCGGTGGATTTCGAAAAATGGCGCAGACCGGCCGAGCGGGAGCATCCGAAACTGCTGTTCCTCAGCCGCGAATACCTCATGCGCCACGCCGCAGAGCAGATCACCGAGGAGTTGTTCCCGGACGCGCTCACCGTCGGCATGCAGACCTTCGACCTGTCCTATCGCTTCGACCCCGGCCACGCCCTCGACGGCGTGACGATGATCGTGCCCCTGCATCTGCTCAACCAGTTGGATGAGCACCACTGCGAATGGCTGGTCGCCGGTCTGCTGAGGGACAAGATCACGTATTTACTCAAAGGCCTGCCCAAGGGCCTGCGCAAGCAATTCGTGCCGGTACCGCAGGTGGTGACCTCCTGCCTGGAGATTCTCCTATCAGACAGCGGGCCTCTGACCGATGCCCTGTCGCAGGCCTTGTTCAAAAAGACCGGCGTCGAAGTTCCGATCGACGCGTGGGATGTCGCCGACCTGCCGCCGCACCTGCTGATGAATTTCCGCGTCATCGACGAGAAGGATCACGAGATCGCGAGCGGCCGGGATCTTCCTGCTCTGCGCAACCAACTCGGCGTGAAAGCGCGCCGCACGTTCAGCGAAACCGCCAGCAGTGCTTTTGAGCGCAAGGGCTCCGTTACCTGGGATTTCGACGAACTGCCCGAACAAATTGAAGTGGACCGTGGCAGGGGAAAGCTGGTCGGTTATCCGGCGATCGTCGACGAGGGCAAGTCGGTTGGCCTCACCCTGCTGGATACGGAGGCCGAAGCCGATGCGGCGACGCACCGCGGACTGCGCCGACTGTTTCAGCTCGCGTTGCCGGAACAGATGAAATCTCTTGCCCGCAACCTTCCTGGCTTCAACGAAATGCAGCTGCGCTATGCACTGCGGGACGAACAGGGCAGCGGCAAGCCGGACAAGGCTACCGTGGCCGACCGGCTGCGCGACGAACTGGTTACCGCGATTGGCGATCGGGCTTTTTTCGTCGAGCAGGAGCCGATACGCAATCGCCAGCAGTTCGAAACCAGAGCGGCGAAGGGCAAGATTCGGCTGATGGACGTTGCGCAGGAAATCTGTCGCATTGCCGGCGAAATTCTGGCCGAGCACCAGACGCTGCGCGCGAAGATCAACCAGCCCCAATACGCAGCCTGGCCGCACGCGCTGGCCGATATCCGCGCCCAACTCAAGGAACTGCTGCCTCCCGGATTTCTGGCCGGCGTCCCGTTCGAGCGCCTCAAGCACTATCCGCGCTATATCAGGGCGATCGCAGTGCGCCTCGACAAGATCGCGTCCAATCCGGAACGCGACGCCATCTGGCAGCAGCAACTCGCACGTTATTGGCAGACCTACCAGACCAAACTGATTGCCGATCGTGCCCGCGGCGTGCGCAGCCCCAAACTGGAAGAAATGCGCTGGATGCTCGAGGAGTTGCGCGTGTCGCTGTGGGCGCAGCAGTTGAAGACGCCTTACCCTGCCTCGTTCAAGCGGCTGGAAAAGTTCCTGGCGGAAATCTGAACCCTGGAATGCCGATGATGCAGCCATTGTTTATCCTGCATCCTTCCAGCATTCAGGCGGATGGCGGCTGCATTTCTGGCGGTGGCGGGGTAGACTGACCCCGCTTCATGAAGGCAATCGCAATAATCGACATCGCCTGGTCCATGCCCTCGGCAACGGTGATGTGAGCGCCGCAGGCGACCTTGATCTATGGAGACGAAAATATGGGTGATCGACTGCCTTTGGAGCCCTTCGCGTTGGCCGCGTTGTGCCGTCGGCACGGCATCCGCAAGCTGTCGTTATTCGGCTCGGAGCTCAAGGGCACCGCGAGGCCGGACAGCGACATCGATCTTTTGGTCGAATTTGAAGACAGCGCGAGACCGAGCCTGTTCGACATGGCGCAGATCGAGATCGAATTGTCGACGTTGCTCGGCGGGCGGCGGGTCGATTTGCGCACGGCGGCAGAGTTAAGCCGCTACTTCAGGGATGAAGTCGTGCGCACGGCGCAGGTGCAGTATGTCTCCGGATGATGTGATTCGGCTTCGCCATATGGCTGAAGCCGCCGAATCTGCATTGCGCTTCTGCCAAGGCCGCACACGCGCCGATCTCGACACCGACGACATGCTGCGATTCGCGCTGACGCGCGCGGTCGAGATCATCGGCGAAGCTGCAAACAAGGTCTCAATCGACCTGGCAGCAGCAACTCGCGCGCTACTGGCAGACCTACCAGACCAGGCTGGTCGCCGATCGTGCCCGTGGCGTGCGCAGCCCTAAACTGGAAGAATTGCGCTGGATGCTCGAGGAGTTGCGGGTGTCGCTGTGGGCGCAGCAGTTGAAGACGCCATACCCGGTGTCGTTCAAGCGGGTCGAAAAATACTGGAGCGAGGTTTAGCCGAGGTTGCTGGTGTTGCTGCAAAGCGCGGGAAGCGTTTCCCTTTTTCTTCAGATCCAGAGTGAGATCGCATCGCTCCCCGATCTTACTTCACTTGACCCTTACTTCACTATAAAGTATAGGCCTGACCCTTACTTCCTTACTTCACTCGGCCAAAGGCCCATACGATGAACAGATTGAACGGATGTATTGCGCTTGTCACCGGCGCGGGCCGCGGAATCGGGGCGGCGATCGCGTTGCGTTATGCGCGGGAGGGCGCCACGATTATCGTGGCAGACCTGGATGAGGCGAACGCCCGTGCGGTGGCGGACCAGGTGCGCTCGCTGGGCGTGGCGGCCGATGCTTTTGCCGTGGATGTGCGAGAACCGGCGCAGACGGCGGCCATGGTCCAGCGTGTGGTAGATCGTTTCGGGCGGCTCGATGTGCTGGTGAACAATGCGGGGGTCATCCGCGTGCGGTCGCTGCTGGATACCACGCCGGAGGACTGGGACTTCATCCAGTCTGTGAATGCACGCGGGCTGTTTTTCGCGCTGCAGGCCGGCGCGCGGCAGATGCTGAAGCAACCGCCGTTTGCCGAGGGCCGCCCGTGCGGCAAGATCATCAACATCGCCTCGATCGCTGGCCGGGGAGGCCGTGCGATGCTCGGTGCCTATGCCGCGAGCAAGGCGACAGCGATCAACATTACCCAGACGGCTGCATTGGAGTTCGCGCCGCAATTGACGGTCAACAGCATCTGTCCCGGCGCAGTCGGTACTGACATGTGGAAGCAGATTGATCTTGAGTGGAGCGAGCATGAGCAGCGCCCGCCCGGCTCGGTGTGGCAGGACCGCATTCGCGGCATCCCGATGAAGCGGCCCGAAACCCCGGAAGACATCACGGGCATGGCTGTTTTCCTGGCGTGCGTCGATTCCGACTACATTACGGGGCAGTCGTATCACGTCGATGGCGGATTGGTGATGGGCTGAAACGCGAACGCCAACAGGATTTTTCCGCGCTCAGCAGGTAACATCGGTCTCCGAAAGCATGGGATCGGGACAGGATTCGGGGACGCCAATTGGAAAAATCCTTCAAGAAAGAAATCGAACTGCTGAGCCTGGGCGACGGGCAAACCTTTCACGGCGAAGGCATTCTCGCCATCACCAAGGCGTTGCTGCAGTCCGGTGTCGCCTATGTCGGCGGCTATCAGGGTGCGCCGGTTTCCCATCTCATCGATGTCCTGGTGCAGGCGGAAGATTACCTGGATCAGCTCGGCGTGCATGTCGAAGCGTGTTCGAACGAGGCCTCCGCTGCGGCGATGCTGGGGGCGTCGATTCACTACCCGCTGCGTGGCGCGGTGACCTGGAAATCCATCGTCGGCACCAATGTTGCCGCCGATGCATTATCGAATCTTTCCTCTCCTGGCGTAACCGGCGGGGCGCTCATCGTGGTCGGCGAGGACTACGGCGAAGGCGCCAGCGTGATCCAGGAGCGCACGCATGCGTATGCGCTCAAATCCACGATGCTGATGCTGGACCCACGGCCGGAACTCTCGGCCATGGTGCGCATGGTGGAAGAGGGCTTCCGGCTTTCGGAGGCGTCGAATATGCCGGCCCTGCTGGAGCTGCGTATTCGCGCCTGTCACGTGCGCGGCAGCTTCGTGTGCAAGGACAACGTCGCGCCGGCCATCTCGACCCGGCACCTCATGGAGGAACCGGCGCAGTTCGACTATTCGCGACTGGCGCATCCGCCGGTGACTTTCCGCCACGAGAAACTCAAGGTGGAAGCGCGCATCCCGGCGGCGCGTCGCTACATCGCCGAGCAACATCTGAACGAATGGTTTCCCGGCAGGCGCGACGACGTCGGCTTCATCGTGCAGGGCGGGCTCTACAACTCGCTTGTTCGTGCGCTGCAGCAGTTTGGCCTGGCGGACGCTTTCGGCGAATCCGAGATTCCGATCCTTGTGCTGAACGTCACCTTCCCGCTGGTGCCGGAGGAGATTGCGCAGTTCTGTCTGGGCAAGCGCGCGGTGTTGATCGTGGAAGAAGGTACGCCTGAGTATATCGAGCAGGAAATTCTCGTCACGCTGCGCCGGCTCGACATCAACACGCCGATCCATGGCAAGGACATGTTGATGGCCGCGGGGGAATACACCGTGGAAGTCATGGCCGGCGGCCTGGAGCAGTTCGTCGATCGTTATCTCCCCGGCAGTGCGGCCGAGGCCGGCAAGGACTGGCTGCGCAGCAATACGAAGCGCCGCCAGGAAATTGCGCAGCAACTCTCGGCACCGCTGCCGGCACGTCCGCCGCAGTTCTGCGTCGGCTGCCCGGAGCGGCCGGTGTTCGCCGCGCTCAAGCTGTCCCAGCGCGATGTCGGTCCGACCCATATCGCCGGCGATATCGGCTGCCATTCGTTCGCGACCTTCGAGCCGTTTTCGTTCGGGCACTCGATCCTCGGCTACGGCATGAGCCTGGCCAGCCGCGCCGGCGTATCGCCCATGATGAAGCGGCGCGTGCTCTCGGTCATGGGCGATGGTGGTTTCTGGCATAACGGATTGCTTACCGGCGTGCAGTCGGCGCTGTTCAACGGCGACGATGCGGTGCTGGTGATCTTCAAGAACGGCTATACCGCGGCCACCGGTACGCAGGAGCTGATCTCGACGCCGGACGAGGATGACAAGGTTGCTGCGCAGGACAAGCAGCAGAGCCTGGTCCATCGCAACCTCACCATCGAGAAAACGCTGTCGGGCATGGGTGTGCAGTGGATGCGCACCGTGCATACCTATCACGTCGAAAAAATGCGCAAGACCTTCGACGACGCCTTTACCTCCGAGTTCAACGGACTCAAGGTCATCATCGCCGAGGGGGAATGCCAGCTCGAGCGGCAGCGGCGCATCAAGCCGTGGATTGCCGGATTGCTGAAGGCAGGCAAGCGCGTGGTGCGCGTGAAATACGGCGTCGACGAGGACGTCTGCACGGGCGATCACGCCTGCATCCGGCTGTCGGGCTGCCCGACGCTGACGCTGAAAGACAGCCCGGATCCGCTCAGGGTCGATCCCGTCGCCACCGTCATCGACGGCTGCGTCGGTTGCGGGCTTTGTGGCGAGAATGCGCATGCGGCCACCTTGTGCCCGTCGTTCTATCGCGCCGAAGTGATCCGCAATCCCAAGTTGCACGAGCGCCTGCTCGACGCATTGCGCGGTTCGGTTATCCGGTTGTTGCAAGCAGCATGACGAAAGAACCCGCGCGACCGATCACCTTGCTGATCTGTGCCCTTGGCGGCGAGGGCGGCGGGGTGCTGGCCGAGTGGCTGGTGGAAACCGCAACCCGCAGCGGCTACAGCGCACAGAGCACGTCGATCCCGGGAGTCGCGCAGCGCACCGGTTCGACGACGTACTACTTCGAAGTCTTTCCGGTGCCGATTGCGGAGCTGGGCGGCCGCAAGCCGGTGTTCAGCCTTTATCCGGTGCCTGGGGCCCTGGATGTGCTGGTTTCCTCCGAATTACTGGAGACGGTGCGCCACATCGGCAACGGCATGACTTCCGCGGACCGCACGCTCGTGGTGACTTCCAGTTCCCGCACGCTGACCACCGCCGAGAAATTGCAGCTTGCGGACGGACGCGCGTCCTCCGGGGAATTGCTGAAGGTCGTGCGGCAGCACAGCCAGAGCGCCCGCATCTTCGACATGTCCGCGGTGGCCCAGGAAACAGGAACCGTGTTGAGCGCGGTGTTGTTCGGCGCAATCGCGGGCAGCGGCATACTGCCGTTTTCCCGAAACGCCTACGAACAAACCATCCGCCAATCCGGAAGGGGGGTCGAGCCGAGCGTGCGCGGATTTACCCGCGCGATCGAGATCATGACCCAGGGGCTGGCCGCCCAGACGCCGGCCTCTTCCTTTGCACCGACTAATGTGGCGCCGACGCTTGCCGCCGCATTGCCTGCCGATCTCGCCAGCGCCTTCCCGCCGCCGACGCATGCAATGCTGGGCGCCGGCCATGCGCGCCTGCTGGAGTATCAGGATAGCGACTATGCCGGGCTCTACGCGCAGCGGATGAAGCGGGTTCTCGAAGCAGAACGGACCGGGGACCCGTCGGGCGAGCAGGGTTTCGCGACCACCAGCGAGACGGCGCGTTATCTCGCGCTATGGATGGCCTTCGACGACATCGTGCGCGTAGCCGATCTGAAATGCCGCGCGAGTCGCTTCGCGCGCGTGAGGCAGGAAGTCAAAGCGGCGGATGAAGAGCTGGTGCGCATCTACGATCACTTCAAGCCCGGCGTGCCGGAACTCGCCGCGCTGCTGCCGCGGACCTGGGCTCGCGCACTCGTCGGTTGGGACAGGCGCCGCCAGCAGAGCGGCAAAACGGCTCTTGCGCTGCCTCTCAAGATCGGCGTCCATACCCTCTCGGGGTTTCTCGCGTTGCGCTTCCTGGCCAGTCTGAAATGGCTGCGCAGGCGCGGCAGCCGGTTCGCGCAGGAGCAGGCCATGATCGAGCGCTGGCTGACGGCGGTGGAGCAGGGTGCGCGCAATCAGTGGCAACTGGGCCATGAGATCGCATTGTGCGGCCGCCTCGTCAAAGGCTATGGCAGCACCAACGATCGCGGCAAGGATAACCTGTTGCACGTGCTGGACCATCTGGCGGTGGGCGGGCAATGGGAGGGGCTGCAAGCGCGTGCCGAAGCTATCCGCGCCGCGCGCGAGGCGGCATTGGCCGACGACGCCGGCAAGGAACTGGACAAGACCCTGGTCAGGCATGGCGCCGCGCCGCTGCCGGTGAAAGCGCAGACTATCCTGTGGGTGAAAAAGCGACGCAGCACAACCGCCTGACCGCAGGCATCCGGATCCGTTGCTGCACTTTCACCGTAAGGCGATCGGTTTGCAGCCGGGGACTCGCCATTTGGCCCGTTGACAACTATCGCTGCTGGTCTAAACTGGACTTGCAAGAACGCTAACGGGTCATCGTCAGGCCTGTTTCCCGAAGAGGAGAGAAAATGAAAACAGTTCAGCAACTCCTGGAATCGAAGCGCCACAGCGTGGTGTCCGTCTCACCGTCCAGCACCGTGCTGGACGCGCTGCAGGTGATGGCGGACAAAGAGATCGGCGCCGTCATCGTGATCGACGACGGGCATCTGGTCGGCATATTTTCCGAGCGCGATTACGCCCGCAAGGTCGTCCTGCAGAACAAGTCTTCGAAGGACACGCCGGTGCGAGAAATCATGACTGATAAAGTCGTGTGCGTGCGACCGGAACAGACGATAGAAGACTGCATGGGCCTGATGACGGACAAGCGCATCCGCCATCTGCCGGTAATGGAACACAAGAAGGTCGTCGGCGTGATCTCGATCGGCGATGTCGTGAAGGAAATGCTGTCCGAGAAGGAATTAATCATCAAACAGCTGGAAAGTTATATCCACAATTGAAAGCGCTTACCCCGGACTTCAGCATCGGTCCTGCCGCGCTGTTCGCCTCTCGCGGCATTTGTGCTCCCAGCGGTTTCATGAATCTGCGAATTCTCGTACTCGTGGTATTCGTCTGCACCTTGTCCGGCTGCAAGACCCAGAGCGCGATGACTGCCGGGGCAACCGGTTGCGGTACCCTGAGCGTGGACATCGTCAAGAGCCGCTATTCGCGCGAAGGTTCCACCACGCGCTGGTGTGCCAAATGCAATAACAAGCTGTATCTCTGCGTATCCAATCCCGAGCATAGCCGGGTGGAGTGCAAGGAGGCGGTGGCGGACGCTTGCGAATGATCTGTTGTCGGTGCTGAGCTTCGTTTTCGGCGCATTCGTTCTCAAGTAACAATTCCCTCTTCTTCAAAAAACAAACGGGCCACGAAACGCGGCCCGTTTTTTTGGAGTCCCCGCTAGGGGATCCGCAAACCTCTTGCCTTTAGGCGACGGGAAAGCAGTTCTGTAAATGTGTGGAAGCTGCGGGAAGAAGGGGCGGTTGTATTGCCTCTCCCCCCGGGAGAGGCCGACGCGATAGCGGCGGGTGAGGGACGATTGTAAAAGAATGTGAAATGCTCCCTCATCCCCGACCCTTCTCCCGGAGGGAGAAGGGGGGTGTCGAGTCGGCCGTCAGGCTGACCCTTACCGGCTTGAGCCGTAAATTGAAGCCCTCGCCTTTAGGCGAGGGTCGTTCACCCAGAGCAG
>JANOGH010000018.1:0-1946 GCA_031414075.1 Betaproteobacteria bacterium
GAAACCACGGCAAGTTCGGCCGTGGTCCAGACCGCGGGCGCCGCCTACCGGCTCGAGCGCCACAGGCTGCTCGAGGAGTTCCATCGTGGCGGGTTCCTGCAGCGCCTGTTGCTCCGCTACACCCAGGCGCTGATGACACAGGTGACGCAGACCGCGGTCTGCAACCGGCACCATTCGGTGGAACAGCAGTTGTGCCGATGGTTGTTGCAGACGCTGGATCGCATGCCGACCAATGAGTTGGTCATGACGCAGGAATTGGTCGCCAGCATGCTCGGCGTGCGCCGGGAAGGCATTACGGAGGCCGCCGGGAAACTGCAGAACGCCGGGTTTATTCGCTATCGCCGTGGCCACATTGCAGTGCTTGATCGGGCCGGACTGGAGACGCGCGCGTGCGAGTGCTATGCCGTGGTCAGGAAGGAATTGAGCCGCCTGCTGTCCGATGTGAAGCACCGCCAGGTGTCTTTGTCAACTTGATGTCGAAGTCGGGTACGAAACCCGGATTCGAAGGCTTAACGCGTCGCCGATGAACGTCATTCCGGATCGAATCTCGGGGCATGAAATGCTGGCAGGGAAAACGCGGGCCGACCCCGTTGCCCTCCACGGTTTTTCGGCGCACGCACCGCTCCGGTTGAACTGGCTCGCCCATGGACCTGGTTTCAGGTGGGCCTGCGTTGCGCTCGTGACGGGCGCCGTGATGAGCCTGCAGGCTTGCGCAACGCTCCCCGACGCCAAGCGCGAAATCGCAATACCGCACGCCCAACAGGTCGAGTTCGAGGGCGCGCAAGGACCGGTCTCGGCGGCAAAAAGCGACGCCATTCTCGACCGGCTCGAGGGCACGGACGGCGCCTCCAACGTGTTGCAGAAACATCTGGCCTATGAGCAGGCGGTCAATGCCGACAGCCCGCTGGTGCTGGGCAACAAACTGACCCTGCTCCAGAACGGTCCGGCAACCTACAAGGCGATGTTCGCGGCCATCCGCGAGGCCAGGGACCACATCAATCTGGAAACCTATATTTTCGACGATGACGAGGCCGGCAGGCAGTTCTCCGATCTGCTGCTGGAACGGCAGGCCGCCGGCGTTCAGGTCAACGTGATTTACGACAGCATCGGCGGCATTCTGACGCCGCAAACTTTTTTCGACCGTCTGCGCGACGCCGGCATCCGGGTGCTCGAATTCAATCCGGTGAATCCGCTGGTCGGCAACAAGAAGGGCTGGCTGCTCAACAACCGCGACCACCGCAGGCAGTTGATCATCGATGGACGCATCGCATTCACGGGTGGGATCAATATCAGCGATAGCTATTCGAGCGCGCCCTCCGGCAAACGCACCAGGAAGAAACGCGACCAGGCCCCCGACCCTGCAGCCGGTTGGCGCGACACGCATATCCGGATCGAAGGCCCGGTGGTGGCCGAATTCCAGAAACTGTTCATGGATACGTGGGCTCGCCAGAAGGGCGAGCCCCTGGCGGCGAAGAACTATTTTCCGGGACTGAAGGCGCAGGGTGACGAGATCGTGCGAGCCATCGGCAGCACGCCGGACGACCCCCAGAGCCTGATCTACCTGACTCTGATGTCGGCCATCAGTCATGCGGAACTGGAAGTGCATCTCACGATCGCGTATTTCGCACCCGATCCGCAATTGCTCAAGGCCCTCACCGACGCGGCGCGGCGTGGCGCCGACGTCAGGCTGATCCTGCCGAGCTACTCCGACTCCTGGGCAATCTTCCACCTCGGCCGTTCGTATTACACGGATCTGCTGCGCGGGGGCGTCAGGATCTATGAGCGGCGCGGCGCGGTGATGCATGCAAAGACGGCGTGCATCGACAGCGTCTGGTCCACGATCGGATCGACGAACCTCGACTGGCGCAGCTTCCTGCACAACGACGAAATCAATGCCGTGATTCTGGGGCGCGGGTTCGCGGCACAGATGGAGGCCATGTTTGCCC
>JANOGH010000019.1:0-6659 GCA_031414075.1 Betaproteobacteria bacterium
TGGTGATTCGCCCGGGTGAGGGGGTGAATTTGAAAGGGTGTTCCGCGTTGATGCGGCATTCGATCGCATGTCCACGAAAATTGACATCCTTTTGCCGGAACGGCAGCTTCTCTCCCGCCGCGACCAGTATCTGAGTCTTTACGATGTCCACCCCGGTAATCATCTCGGTGACCGGATGCTCGACCTGCACGCGCGTGTTCATTTCAATGAAAAAGAACTCGCCCTTTTCATAGAGGAACTCGAAGGTGCCGGCCCCGCGGTAGCCGATCTTGCGGCAGGCGTCGGCGCAGCGCGCGCCGATGCGCACCCGCTCCTTCATTGGAATGAGCGGCGCAGGCGCCTCCTCGATGATTTTCTGGTGACGGCGCTGCATGGAACAATCGCGATCGCCAAGATAGACGGCATTTCGATGTTCGTCGGCAAGCACCTGGATCTCGACATGTCGCGGAGTTTCGAGAAATTTTTCCAGGTATACGGTCGGGTTGCCGAACGCCGTCTTCGCTTCCTGGCGAGTCATGGCCACTGCGTTGATCAATGCGGCCTCAGTATGCACCACGCGCATGCCGCGGCCACCCCCGCCCCCTGCGGCTTTGATAATGACCGGGTAGCCGACCTTGCGTGCAATTTTGACGATTTCCTGTGGCTCTCCCGGCAATGCACCCTCGCTGCCGGGAACGACCGGAACGCCCGCCTTGATCATCATGTTCTTGGCACTGACTTTGTCGCCCATGAGGCGAATGGTGTCGGGACGCGGACCAATGAAGACGAATCCGCTTTTCTCGACACGCTCGGCAAAATCGGCGTTTTCGGACAGGAAGCCATAACCCGGATGGATAGCTTCGGCGTCGGTTACCTCGGCTGCGCTGATGATCGCGGGAATATTGAGATAGCTATCGGCAGACGCAGCCGGGCCGATGCAGACCGATTCATCGGCAAGCCGCACGTATTTGGCTTCGGCATCGGCGACGGAATGCACGGCAACGGTCTTGATCCCCAGTTCGCGGCAGGCACGCTGGACACGGAGGGCGATTTCGCCGCGATTGGCGATAAGTATCTTTTCGAACATGCGGGACTCTGGCTGAACGGCTCGGCTCTGCGCCGGCCGGGTAGTGCTACCCGATTATGAACAGTGGTTGGCCGTACTCGACCGGTTGGCCGTTCTCGACCAGCGCTTTCTTGACGACACCGCTCTGGTCGGCTTCGATTTCGTTGAGTAACTTCATCGCCTCGATGATGCAAAGCGTTTCGCCTGCATTGATGTTCTGACCGATTTCGACAAAGGGCTTCGACCCAGGCGCCGCGGACCGATAGAAAGTTCCCACCATCGGCGACTTCACGAGATGACCCTCCGGCTCTGCCGGTGCCTCTGCTGCCGCAGGCGCTGCTATCACCGCGGGGGTCGGCCCTGCCGCCATGGGTGTAAGCACCTGTGGGACGGTCATCATGCCTGCGTGTCCCGGGCTACCGACGCGGTTGATTCGAACCTTTTCCTCACCTTCCGTAATTTCCAGCTCGGCAATGCCCGATTCCTGCACCAGATCGATCAGTTTTTTCAGTTTTCTAAGATCCATTTGGCAAGTCCCTATTTCGTGGGCCCATGGGCAATCGCGCAGGCCAGTGCATAGTCGTAGCCTTTGGAACCCAGGCCGCAAATGGTGCCGATTGCCAGGTCGCTGAAGTAGGAATGGCGCCGGAATGGTTCGCGGGCGTGGACGTTCGACAGATGTACCTCTATGAACGGGATCCGGACCGCCGCCAGCGCATCCCTCAGGGCGACACTGGTGTGGGTAAACGCCGCCGGATTGATCACGATGAAATCCACGCCGGACTGACGGGCTTTCTGTATTCGTTCGATGAGCGCGGACTCGGAATTGCTCTGGAAGCTGTCCAGCTTGATGCCCGCATTGATAGCCTGGGCAGCCAGTCGGCTGCCGATGTCGGCCAGCGTTTCCCCCCCGTATATCTGCGGCTCCCGGGTGCCGAGAAGATTCAGGTTGGGACCATGCAACACCAGAACCTTGCGGCGGCTTGGCGCAGCGGGAGGCCGCGCTTTGGCCGCCTTCGAGGTGGTTTTCATGGTGGCCAGTTTGCCGTAGTTAGCGGCATTTTGTCCAGATTTAAGCGGAATTGATCCCCGCATCCGGATCAAGGCGTCGTCGCAATATCGACGTCCAGGCACTCAGGCTGCTGCTTTGGTACAGACGCACTCAGACGATCGTATAAATTGGCAGGTTCTATTCAGGCTCCGGACTATTAACCGAACTTATGAGCTTTTTAGCGCCTGATAGCAGCATTTTGGCGCTTTATCCGCGAAGAACGACGTCTATTTGGAGCGTGCCTTACGATCCAGGCCTATTTTGATTCTCAACGTTCGTCTGCCACATGCATCAGGACCGGAAGAAATCGTTCCGCTGACCAATAGCCGATTACGCGGGAACTTTCGATTTCCTGCCCTTTGCGATTGAAGAAGATAATTCCGGGCGGCCCGAAAAGACCAAAGCGCTTCAGGAGGGCCGCATCGTCGGCAGAATTGGCGGTAACGTCAGCCTGGAGCAACAGCATCGCTCCAAGCCGCTTCTTAACCTCTTCGTCCTGAAATGTCAGGCTCTCCATTTCCTTGCAGGACACACACCAGTCCGCATAGAAATCCAGCATGACGGGTTTCCCCGTCTGAGCCAGAGCTCGGTCGAGTTCCGTAACCGATGCCACGCGGACGAATGGGGTTTGCGCTGCCTCCCCGCCCGCCCGCGTCCGCAGTCCGGACAAGGGCTGAAGGAGATCACGCCCGCCGGAAAGTCCGCCAACCAACAGAGCGACACCAATCAACAGCGCGATGACGCCAACGCCTTTCCAGAGCTTGCGGAAGCCGCT
Organism: Betaproteobacteria bacterium; assembly: GCA_031414075.1. Lineage (GTDB taxonomy): Bacteria > Pseudomonadota > Gammaproteobacteria > Burkholderiales > JACQAP01 > JACQAP01. The sequence continues at coordinate 2,872 of JANOGH010000019.1, forward strand.
TGCCCCGTGCGGCAGCGGGTCGATTGCATGAAGATAAATCCCGGAAATGATCAGCAACGCGGACCAGCACAGCATCTGGGCAATGGTCGGGATGAGCGGCGAGATCGTCCAGACGGCCGCAGCAAGCAACAGGACACCAAAGAAATTCCTTACGGTCTGCATCCAGGCGCCGGCCTTCGGCAGCAGCGCGCCCGCAGAAGCCCCGATGACGAGCAGCGGCAGGCCCATCCCCAAGCCCATCATGAACAGCGCTGAACCGCCAAGCAACACGTCGCGCGACTGGCTGACGTAAAGCAGCGCTCCGGCCAGCGGCGCCGCGACGCATGGCCCCACGATGACTGCTGACAGTGCGCCCATGACAAATACGCCCGCCAGGGTGCCCCTTGTAAGCCTGTTGCTGGAATCGGCCACGCCGGTCTGCCATGCAGCGGGCAATTGCAAATCGTAAAACCCGAACATGGACAATGCCAGCAAAACAAATACGCCTGCGAACGCGCCCAACATCCAGGCGTTTTGCAACGCAGCCGACAACAAAGTTCCGGACAATCCTGCGAGGACACCGGCAACGGCATAGGCGAGCGCCATGCCGAGAACATACGTCGCGGACAAGGTAAATCCGCGCAGCCGCGTCACCTTGCTGCCCTGACCGGCAATCAGCCCGGAAAGAATGGGAATCATCGGAAGAACACACGGCGTAAACGACAGCAGTAACCCGAAGCCGAGAAAACTGACCATGACCAGCCAGAAGTTGCCGGTTCTCAGCAACCCTGCGATCCGCCGGTCTTCCGCAGGCTGCTGGATCGAACCGGCCGCAGGCGCGGCCAATTCAGCAGAGAATTGCGTCGAGGAAGCGGACGCTGCAAGAGCCGCGAGCGTAATCGGATGCTGCCGGGTTACCGGGGGATAGCACAGCCCTTTCTCACTGCAGCCCTGAAAACCAACGTTCAGAACCAAAGAAATCTGATCCGGGCTAGCCCTTCGCAGCCGGATCAGTGCCTGCACCGGCGCATGGAATACCTCGGTCTCGCCGAAATTTGGATCCCGCTTCGGCTCTCCACGCGGCAACTGCACAGTATCGATCGCCGCCTTTTCATCAGGCCCGATCGAGAATCGAATCTTGTCGCGATACAAATAATAGCTGTCTGCCGGACTCAGACGCGCAATCAGCGTTTGTGCGTCCGCCGCGCGAACTTCGACGCTAAACGCCTTTTCAACCGGAAGAAATTCTTCTTCGCCCGCAGAGGGCGGGGCCCCGTCCTGTAGTCGCGCAAGCAACCCTGAAGATCTGCTCGATGCGCCCGGGCCGGCATCCGAATAGACCGCCGGGAACAATTTCACGCTCTGGGTCAACGGCGTATAGCACACGCCAATGTCGGCGCAACCCTGGGAAACAACGCTCAACGTAAAACCTGCGGCCGGGACCGATGACTTGAGCGGTAGATCGATCACCAGGCTGCCGCGATAAGTCTGCGTCTTGCCAAAGAACTCGTCCTCCCTGGTTGTGCCGGCGGGCAAACGCGGCGTGCCGAACTTTACCGGGCCTTGCGCGGCCGTAAAGTGGAAGCGATCGCGATACATGTAATACCCGTCCGCAATCTGATAGCGCACTTGGACCGTTTCCGGATCGATAATTTTTGCCGAAAAGCGGAACGCGAGATCGGGCTCGAGAAGTTCCTCTGCGGCAAAGGCCGGGCCGAACACGATCGCAGGCAGCATTGCCAGCAGGAGTGTGATGACGCGTTCGGAAAGAAATTTCATGATCGCAATATCGAAGTCAGCCCGGCGTCTATTCAACGACGCAATGCGTCGCCACCCAGTCCGGATACGCGGGCAATCCGGCCACGAGTGGGACGCCAACTAGCTCGGGAAGTTCATGCGGCGACAACGCCCAGCTGCGCGGACGGATATCGCAACCGCACGCGCAGTTCCTTCTTCAAGCGCCCATTGGCGAGTCGCCGCGATTCACGCATGAATGACAGCAGGTTCTCGGGAAGTTCCGTTTGCGCGGCTTCCCAGCTCACGCGTGGTGGATGAGGGAGGTTGAATTGCTCGGCGACCAGGTCGAAATACTCTCCCATCTTCATCCAGCAGTCGTCCGAAGCGTTATAGGCACGCCCGCCACGTCCACGGGTAAGCGCCGCCCATACAGTACGTGCCAGATCATCGGCGTGGATGTGGTTTGTATAAGGATCGCGCTCCGGCACCAAAGCCGGTATGCCCGCCTTGAGGCGCGCAATCGGAAGCCGCCCGGCAGAATAAATTCCCGGCACGCGAAGAATACTGACCTGCACGCCGTTCTCGGCGCCCCACCCGCGCAACTGTAGTTCGGCATCGAGCCGGCGCTTGGCACGATCGCTGAAAGGCCGTGCACGGCGCGTTTCGTCGATCACATCGCCGCCGCAATCGCCGTATACGCCGCTGGTACTGATGTACACCAGACGCTGTGGTAGACTGCCGCCCTTCGCGAGGGCCCTGATGAGATTGTTGGTGCGCGTATCGCGACCGCCCGAGCCTGGCGGTGGCGCGAGATGGACGACGTCCTGGGCGAGGCCGGCAATGCGTTGCAGTGTTTCCGGACGATCCAGGTCTCCGGACACCGGCACGACGCCTGCCGCACGCAGCGTCGAATAGCGGTTCTGCGAGTGCGTAAGCGCGTAGATGCGCCAGCGGCCCCTCAGCACTTTGGCCAGGCGCAAGCCGACATCGCCGCAACCGATGATAAGCAATCGTCTCATGCGTTCATTTTAACCCGGACCCGGATCGGCTTCGGGAGAGTATCGACGTTATGTCTCGCCAGGTAACGATCAAACCCAGCAACCATACCTTCACGTGCGACGACGGTGAAAGCGTGCTTGCCGCGGCGCTGCGGGCAGGCTTTACGCTGCCCTACGGATGCCGTAACGGCGCCTGCGGCGCCTGCAAGGGAAGAATCCTCGAGGGCAGTGTGGACTATGGCAATCCGCAGCCGTACGTCCTGGCCGAATTCGAAAAGAAGGCGGGATTGGCGCTGTTCTGCCAGGCAAGGCCGCAGACGGACCTCGTTATCGAAGCGCGCGAGATACGCGGCGTCGGCCAGCTCGATATCCGGAAGCTGCCATGCCGGGTGCAGGAAATGCATCGGGTTGCGCCAGACGTCATCGTGTTGAAGCTGAAGTTGCCGGCGAACGAACGCCTTCAGTTTCTCGCCGGCCAATACATCGACATCCTGATGAAGAACGGCAAACGCCGATCGTACTCGATGGCCAATCCACCGCACGCCGACGAATATATCGAGCTGCACGTGCGCAACATGGCCAACGGCGCTTTCACCGAGTCCGTTTTCAACAAGATGAAGGAAAAGGACATCCTGCGCTTCGAGGGACCCCTGGGCACGTTCTTCATGCGCGAGGATTCGGACAAACCGATGGTGCTGGTCGCCAGCGGCACCGGTTTCGCGCCGGTCAAAAGCATCATCGAGCATGCGTTCCACAGGGGGTCCGCGCGTCAGATGGTGCTCTATTGGGGCGGCCGCCGGCCGGCGGACTTGTACATGGCGGATCGCGCGGGAAAATGGCAGCAGGAGCACGACAACTTCAGCTTCATCCCGGTGGTTTCAGATGCCATTGCCGAAGACAGCTGGCACGGACGCACGGGATTCGTCCACAAGGCGGTCATGGATGACTTCCCCGACCTGTCGGGATATCAGGTGTATGCCTGTGGGGCACCCGTGGTTGTCGAGTCCGCGCACAAGGATTTCACGACCCTGTGCCGGCTGCCGGACGAGGAGTTCTACTCCGACGCGTTCACCC
>JANOGH010000020.1:0-1591 GCA_031414075.1 Betaproteobacteria bacterium
GGTGGTCGTGAAGCAGCAGTTCGTCGATTCCGCGAAACGGGCACTGCGCATCGGTTTCGATCTGATCGAACTGCATGCCGCGCACGGTTACCTGCTGCATGAATTCCTGTCGCCGATTTCAAATCAGCGCAACGACGACTACGGCGGCCCGCTGAAAAATCGCATGCGCTTTCCGCTCGACGTATTCGACGCGGTACGCGCTGTCTGGCCGCAGGATCGCCCTCTCGGCGCGCGCGTGTCGGCAACCGATTGGATCGACGGCGGCTGGACGCCGGAGGAATCCGTGATGTTCGCCAGGGAACTGAAGACGCGCGGCTGCGACTTCATCGACGTGAGTTCCGGCGCGCTCGACCCGCGCCAGCAGATTCCTTTCGGACCGGGTTTCAACGTGTCTTTCGCCGAGAAAATAAAGAAAGGTGCGGGCATCGCAACGATGTCGGTGGGCATGATCACCAAGCCGGCGCAGGCGGAGGAAATCGTCGCCAGCGGCAAAGCCGACCTGATCGCCATTGCGCGCGCGGCGATGGACGATCCGCGCTGGGCCTGGCACGCGGCGCGCGAACTCGGTGCGCAGGCGCCCTATGCGCCGAACTACGTGCGCTGCACTCCCGCGGTGTGGAAGCCCTGACCACCCCCTCTCTCCAACTCTCTCCCGTCAGGGGAGAGAGGGTTTTAATGTCCTTTGGCATTCAATCTCCCTCTCCCCTGGCGGGAGAGGGCCGGGGGGGGATTCCTGAATGAGCGCGATCGCGCGTGTCGTGGAGAGTCGCTCGCGCGATCTCGGCGGCTTCGAAGTCAGGCGCATCCTGCCTTACGGCGGCGCGCGCATGGTCGGGCCGTTCATCTTCCTCGACCACCTGGGACCCGTTACCTTCGCCGCGGGGCAGGGCATCGACGTGCGACCGCACCCGCATGTCTGCCTGGCCACGGTCACCTATCTCTTCGATGGCGAGATCGAACATCGCGACAGCCTCGGCGTGGTCCAGACCATTCGCCCGGGCGACGTCAACTGGATGACGGCGGGAAGCGGCATCGTGCATTCGGAGCGCACGGGCGCTGCATTGCGTGCCGCGGGTCACCGGCTGCATGGATTGCAATCGTGGGTGGCCTTGCCGCAGTCGGACGAAGAAACTGACCCCGCATTCCATCATTTCCCCTCGCAACAATTGCCGGCGCTCGATGGTGATGGCGTGCGCTTGCGCCTGATTGCGGGCGAAGCTTTCGGTCTGCGTTCGCCGGTTCGCGTATTCTCGAAAATGTTCTACGCCGATGCGCAACTGATCGGCGACGCAACCATCGACCTGCCGGCTGACCATGCGGAACGCGCGGCTTACGTGGTGGAGGGCGAGATCGAGATCGAAGGCCGCAGGTTCGGCGAAGGAGCGTTGCTGGTGTTCGCAGAAGGGGAGGCCGCCAGGCTGCGCGCGACGGATGCCAGCCGTGTTGCGCTGCTTGGCGGAGCGCCGCTCGATGGCCCGCGCCATATCTGGTGGAATTTCGTGGCCAGCGCGCCGGAGCGCATCGAGCGTGCCAAGCGCGAATGGGCGGAAGGAAAGTTCCCGCCGGTTCCCGGCGAGACCGAGTTCATCCC
>JANOGH010000021.1:0-3964 GCA_031414075.1 Betaproteobacteria bacterium
GCTCAACGTCGCCTCCGATTCCCTCATGACGCTCGGCCTGGTCGGCGTCAAGGCGGGCCTGGTGATTGCGGTCTCCGACGATGTCGGCTTCGCCTCCTCGCAAAACGAGCAGGACTCGCGCTGGTGGGGGCGCTTCGTGCACCTGCCGGTGCTCGAGCCCGCGGATGCGGCCGAGGCCCACGCCATGACCCGGGAAGCCTTTTCGATCTCCGGGCGCCACCAGGTGCCAGTGCTGCTGCGGCTCACGACGCGCGTCTCGCACGTCAAGCGCATGGTCGCCACCGGCGCGCGCGAAGCGCCGGATGCGGCGCGCCACGGCTATAGCAAGGACCGCCGCCGACCGGGCGCACGATCACGCCGCGCTTGAGCAAGCGCTTGAAGACTTCGGCCGCCTTGCCCACGCGGATCGTGAGGAAGTTGCAGCACGACGGGATGTAGGCGAGCCCCAGCCCGCGCGCGCCCTCCTCGAGCTGGCGCAGGCCCTCGAGGTTCCTCGCGTAGCTGCGCGCCACGAACTCCATGTCGTCGAGCGCCGCCGTGGCGGCGGCGAGCGCGATGCTGTTGACGTTGAACGGCTGGCGCACGCGGTTCATCACGTCGGCAACCTGATGGCGATGGATGTCGAAGAGATGGTACGGGCGCAGCCCATGGATGCGGTCGTGCTGATCGGCGGCTGCGACAAGACGGTGCCCGCGCAGTTGATGGGCGCGATTTCAGCCGACCTGCCGGCGATCCAACTGGTTACCGGTCCGATGATGGCGATGCCATTTCGCGGCGAACGGCTTGGCGCCTGTACCGACTGCCGGCGCTTCTGGGGGAAATATCGGGCCGGTGAAGTCAGCGACGAGGGTATCGATGAGATCGAAGGCAATCTCGCCACTACCGCCGGCACCTGTGCCGTCATGGGGACTGCCAGCACCATGGCTTGCATCGCCGAAGCACTGGGCATGAGCCTTCCGGACACCGCAGCCATTCCCGCGGTGCACGCCGATCGCCTTCGCGCCGCGGAAGCAACCGGGGTTTGCGCGATGGAAATGATCAGGACCAAGGGGCCGCGGCCGTCCGAGATCGTCACTGAAAAATCGGTCGAAAACGCGCTGCGGGTGTTGCTCGCCATTGGCGGTTCGACCAACGCCATCATTCATCTCACTGCAATCGCCGGGCGGCGTGGCATCAGGATTTCGCTGGAGCACCTCAATCGACTGTCCGACGAAACCCCGGTGCTGATCGATCTCAAACCGACCGGCAGTCACTACATGCAGGATTTCCACGCGGCCGGCGGCATGAGTGCCTTGCTTCTTGAACTGAAGGACTTGTTGCATCTCGATTGCATGACCGTTACCGGAGAAACGTTGCGTACGCGGTTGGCGCGCGGCGTGCCGTTCGTCGATCGCGGTGTCATCCGTTCTCGATCCGAGCCGATCACGCCAGTGGGCGGCCTGGTCGCGCTGTTCGGCAGCCTGGCGCCCGGCGGGGCAATCTTAAAACGAGCGGCTGCAGATGATGGCCTGTTCGAAAAGCAGGGCAGGGCGGTGGTGTTCGAATCGTTGGAGGATTTGTCCGCGCGCATCGACTCGCCGGACCTCGATGTCACCAAGGACGATTTTCTGGTGCTGAAGAACGCCGGACCGCGCAGCCCGTCGGGCATGCCGGAGGCGGGTTATCTGCCCATTCCGAAAAAACTGGCGCAAAAAGGACTGAAAGACATGGTGCGCATTTCCGATGCCCGCATGAGTGGCACGGCGTTCGGCACAGTGATTCTGCACATAACGCCGGACGCCGCATCGGGCGGGCCGCTGGCGCTGGTGAAAAGCGGCGATCGCATCCGCTTGTCGGTAAAGGAAAGGAAACTGGATTTGCTGGTCAGCCAGGAGGAAATGAACAGGCGTCGCGAGGATTTCAGGAAGCCGCCCCTGCCGCCCAGAGGTTATGCGCGACTCTACAACGAGCACATCCTGCAAGCCGACGGCGGCTGCGACTTCGACTTTCTTCGCGGCGGCTAGCTGGTCTCTAATTTCTTCCCCGGGCAGCGGCCGGCTGCTTTGCGCGGCCCGTGACGGCGGAATCAGGCTTTCATCGCCTCGTCGTAGAAGCGGTAGGTATTCCTGCCGGCTTGCTTGGCGTGATACATCGCCTTGTCGGCAATGCGGATAAGCGTGCTGGCTTCGCTGCCGTGGTCGGGATAGATGCTGATGCCCAGGCTGGGTGAAATGCGCAGTTTGTCGCCGGCTATGAAGAAGTCCTCATCCAAAGCACGCAGCAACTTCTCGGCAATGGTAATGGCATCGTCGGTGTGACGCAGTTCCGGCAGCACCATGACGAATTCGTCGCCACCCAGCCTGGAAACCGTATCCACTTCCCGCAGCGCACCGCGGATGCGCTCCGCCACCTGCTGCAGCAGCATGTCGCCGACATGATGCCCAAGGCTGTCGTTGATTTCCTTGAAGTGGTCGAGATCCATGAAAATGACTGAAGTCTTGGAATGGTTGCGCTGCGATATCGCCAGTGCCTGTTCCAGACGGTCCATCAGCAGAATGCGGTTCGGCAGATTCGTCAGCGAATCGAAGTGCGCCATACGACGGATCTGCTCTTCCATGTTCCGTCGCGTCGTAATATCGATAAAAGCCCCCACGGCGCCATAGACCTTGCCGTCGGCGTCGCGTAAAGGCGCCGCGTTGCCGATCAGGTGGCGGATGCTGCCATCGTCGTAGACGACGTCTTGCTCGAAGTCGCGTACCTCGATGCCGCGGAAAGCAGCCATCTGTACCGGCAGCTCGTGCGCCTCCAGCGCGCGCCCGTTGCGGAACATGCGGAAGGTCGCCGGCTTGTCCGCGTCGATCTCCACGGCCGCCAGATTGCTGCCCTGGGCAACGCGCAGCAGATCGTAAGCCATGCGATTGCCGGTGATCGACTTGCATTCCGCGTCGTTGGCAATGCAGACCGCCGCTGGCACTGCGTCGAGCACGATCCTCAACTCCGCGGCGCGGCTACGCTGTTTGCGCTCGCTTTCCATCAGTGCGCGCTCGATGCGCTTGCGTTCGGTAATGTCGTTGGCAACCAGTGACAACCGCACGACCTTATCGTTTTCGACAACCGGGGAGAAACTCACCGCGACGTCGACAAACCTGCCGTCCTTATGCTGCCAGACGGTTTCGCAGCTCAGCCTGGTCTGGCCGTCGATCAACTGCTTCCTGATTTTGGCGTCTTCGCTTTTGAGGAACTCCGGAATCAGGCAGGCGCGGCTGTTGCCGATCATTTCCGCGGCGTTGTAGCCGAAAATGCGCTCCGCGCCCTTATTCCAGGTCAGCAGCAAGCCGTTCCAGGCTTCGCTGATGATTGCGGCGTCGGCGGATTCCACCAATGCGGCGAGTAATTGCGGATGAGTCGCAATTTCAGGCTGGCTGGCGCGCTTGGCCTGCTGTGCCGTGAAGGCGGACTCGAGCTTCGATGGCCGTTCGGCGTCAACCGACTGAAGTCGCTGGCGAACGGATTTTTCCGTCAGGGACGACTGCAGCGCCCGGACGAGCTCAACCAGCTCTGGACTGAGGTCAGAGTTATCCCTTGATTGTTCTTTGCTTTGCACCTCGGCCTCCCTTAGACCGCCGGCTGCTATCGCTTGTTGGCAATAACACCCTCACTGCAACATAACTACGACGACATTTGATCTTATTGTGGTTTTTATGGTTTTTTGCCTACGCCCCCATTGAGCCATGAATCTCGACCCGCCGCAAGCCGCCTTGCCAGTCTTGGGGTTCCGGACCGCTTCAGCCCGGGCTGCGGTGTTCCCGCCTGCTTTTTAAGCACCCTCGTGCCCTCGCTATTGCACGCAGACTGTTTGGCATGAAAGACGGCCTGTTTAAACAGAGAGTTGGCGTTTCCAAACCGGCCAAAGTCGCTGCTGCCGGCAATCCGGCTGTCCCAAGAGGGATGGCTTCGGGGTGGAATTCCGGTCGCTTTGCCACCG
>JANOGH010000022.1:0-6264 GCA_031414075.1 Betaproteobacteria bacterium
CCAGGTCAATGCCGCAAACCGCGCGCTAACGGCGTACAACCACTCCGCCACGCATCTGATGCATGCCGCACTGAGGAAGGTGCTCGGCAGCCATGTCGCGCAGAAAGGCTCGCTGGTCGACGCGAACCGGACCCGATTCGATTTTTCACACAATGTGCCGATGAGCGCCGAGGAGATCCGCACAGTCGAAGCCCTGGTCAATCGCGAGATTCGCGAAAATCACGCAGTCGAAACCAGGCGCATGAAATACGACGATGCGATCAAAGCCGGCGCCATGGCGTTGTTCGGCGAGAAATATGGCGACGAGGTGCGCGTGCTCGGCATGGGTGGCTTTTCCACGGAATTGTGCGGCGGCACTCACGCGCGGCGCACCGGCGACATCGGCTTCTTCAAGATCGTGTCCGAATCCGGCGTGGCGTCGGGCATCCGCCGTGTGGAAGCGGTGACGGCGAATGGCGCGATCGCCTGGGTGCATGAGCAGGAGTCGAAGCTCAATCAGGCGGCCCACGTGCTCAAGGCGCAACCGCAGGAGCTGACCCAGAAGCTCGGGCAGATCCTCGACAACGTCAAATCGCTGGAAAAGGAATTGTCGCGCCTGAAGTCGAAGCTCGCCAGTTCGCAGGGCGACGATCTGGCCGATCAGGCTGTCGCGGTAGGTTCCGCCAAGGTGCTCGCCGCGAAGCTCGAAGGCGCGGATGCCCAGACATTGCGTGAAACCATGGACAAGCTCAAGGACAAACTCAAATCGGCCGCAATCGTCCTCGGCGCCGTCGAAGGCGACAAGGTTACGCTGATCGCCGGGATCACGGCCGATCTCACCGCGAAAGTGAAGGCGGGCGAACTCGTCAATTTCGTTGCCCAGCAGGTGGGGGGCAAAGGCGGTGGGCGCGCGGATATGGCACAGGCCGGAGGAACGCTGCCAGAGAACCTTCCGGGTGCGCTGAATTCGGTTAAAGGATGGGTGCAGCAGCAGTTAGGAAAAGAAAGCCTGCCCAAGAGGCCCTGAGGCATTCTTGAACTTGCTTGAGGCGTCGCTGGTCCTGGCGAGAATCTGAAGAACACGATTGAGGTCCAGGGCCGTCAGGCCAGCCGCTAGCGTAGTGCTTCTGAATTACCGGAACTTTCCCTCCCTCGCGTGCGGGGGAAGGAGTCTTTCGACTACAGAGACGCATAAGTTCCAAACAGGATGAAGCACTACACTAGAACGGCAATTGCACGCCCGGCCTGCTTTCCTGCAGCACGCGCCGGAAATCTTCCTGGATGCGCTGGAGTGCGGCCGTGTCGTCCCCTTCGAAGCGCAGCACCACCACCGGCGTCGTGTTCGACGAGCGCGCCAGGCCGAAACCATCCGCATACTCGACCCGCAACCCGTCCAGCGTGATAACTTCGCGTGCCGCAGGAAATTTAGCGGTCTTCTGCAATTTTTCGATCAGTGCGTAGTTCTCGCCTTCGCCGAGTTTGATCTGCAGTTCCGGCGTATTGATCGAATCCGGAAGCGCGTCGAACGTTGCCTTGAGATCGGCTACGCCGCTGAGGATTTCCAGCAGGCGCGCGCCTGCATAGGCGCCATCGTCGAAGCCGTACCAGCGCTCCTTGAAGAAAACGTGGCCGCTCATTTCTCCGGCCAGCACTGCGCCGGTTTCCTTCATTTTGGCCTTGATCAGGGAGTGTCCGGTCTTCCACATCGTCGGTTTGCCGCCGTGACTGCGAATCCAGGGGGCCAGATTGCGCGTGCATTTGACGTCGAACAGGATTTCCGCGCCCGGATTGCGCTTCAGTACGTCGGCCGCGAACAGCATCAATTGCCGGTCCGGAAAGATAATCTTGCCCTGCTTGGTGACCACGCCGAGGCGGTCGCCGTCGCCATCGAAGGCCAGGCCGATCTCCGCATCGCCTTTTTCGAGCGCGGTCATCAGGTCCTTCAGGTTCTCCGGCTGCGAGGGATCGGGATGGTGATTGGGAAAATTACCATCGACTTCGCAGAACAGCTCCTCGACATCGCAGCCAAGGCGCCGATACAGATCCGGGACGAATGCACCCGGCACACCGTTTCCACAGTCCACCGCGATGCGCATTTTCCTCTTCAGTTTGACGTCACCGATAATGCGTTTCAGGTAAGCCTCGGCGACCTCGGCCTGGCTGTATGCGCCGTTGCCTGAGGCCAGCGTGCTGGATTCGATGCGTTTGCGCAGTCCCTGGATGGCCTCGCCGGAGAGCGTATCTCCCGCGATCACCATCTTGAGCCCGTTGTAGTCCGGCGGATTGTGGCTGCCGGTCACCATCACGCCCGACCCCGTCCGCAAATGATGGGTCGCAAAATAAAGCATCGGCGTCGTCACCCGCCCGACGTCGATAACATCCACGCCCGCTGCCTGCAGGCCGCGCGCCAGCGCCTGCGACAGGGACGGGCCGGACAGCCGGCCATCGCGGCCGATGCAGACCTTGTTCTGGCCAAGTTCGCGCGCCTGCGAACCTATCGCACGACCGATCGCCGCGGTGACTTCCGGGGTCAGCGTCTTGCCGACGACGCCGCGGATATCGTAGGCCTTGAAGATTTCGGACGGGATCGGGAGCATGGCGGAAAGTGAGCTGGTTTGCGGGTGATTATCACATACGCGAACGGCGTCGTCTGCGCAACGTGCCATGAGAGCGAAAAAAACTCATTCACCGCAGAGGACGCGAAGGACGCGGAGGAAAAGTAAGAACAAAAAACAGTCGAGAATAAAAACGTGGCATCGGTGGTCATTTCCGCACAGGACTGCCTTTAACTACCGCATCCCTTATCCTCTTTATCTTTGGTTTTCCTCCGCGCCCTCCGCGTCCTCCGCGGTGAACGCGTTTTTGTTAGTACGTCTTAGCGATGTTGGAGAAAAAATCCAGCAGCCGCTCCGGCAGCCAATCGAGATTGCCCGGAAAGGGCCCTGATGCGAACCCGGTGTGTCCGCCGCCGTCCGGAAAATCCAGCGTGACGCTGGCCGAGACTTTGCCGGCAGCCGGCAGATAACGCCCCGGCAGAAACGGATCGTTGCGCGCATGCACGATGAGTGTCGGCACGTCGATGTGGCGCAGATCGGGTTTGCTGCTTGCGCGCGTCCAGTAGTCGTCGGTGTCCCGGTAGCCGTGCAAAGGCGCCGTCACGACGTTGTCGAATTCGCGCAGGGTACGCGCGCAGCGCACGATGTTTTCGTCATACAGGCCCGGGAAGCGCGCCAGTTTCGCGAGGCTTTTTGTTTTCAGAGATTGCAGAAAATGCTTTCCGTACAGGCGGTTCAAGCCGTTGCTGAGCCGGTCTCCGGCTGTCATCAGGTCCATCGGCGCGGAGACCGCCGCCGCCGCATCGACAATTGCGCGGGCGCTCGCTTGCTCGCGGCCGAGCCATTTCAGCAATGCATTGCCACCGAGCGATACGCCGGCCGCAAATAACGCGGTCGCGGGATTGAGTTCGCGCAGGCGTTGCAATATCCAGGCGATCTCGCCCGCATCGCCCGAGTGGTACGCGCGCGGCAACCGGTTCGGTTCGCCGCTGCAACCACGGAAGTGAATGACGACGCCGCGCCAGCCGTGGCGTGCGACGCCACGCATCAGCGCGGTCGCGTAATGGCTGCCCGATCCGCCTTCGAGGCCGTGGAACAACGCCACCAACGGAGCACCGTCCTCGCGCTCATCCAGCCAGTCGAGATCGATGAAATCGCCGTCGGACGTCTCCCAACGCTCGCGCCGATAACGCGGCGAAGCCCGTCTCAGCAGGAAATACGGATAGATGGTCTGCAGATGGCCGCCCGGCAGCCACCAGGGCGCGCGGTAGGTGGGTAGATTCCGGGTGATCACGATGGGGAATGCCGGTGGATTTCTGCAAGGACCCGCGCCGGCATGAGTTTCATCATGCAGTCGAAATGTCCGAGCGGACACGTGCGCTCGAAGCATGGACTGCAGGGTACGTCGAGCTTGAGGATTTGCGCGCGCCGGGACAGCGGCGGCGTGAATGCGGGAGAACTGGAGCCGTACAGCGCGACCATCGGACGATCGAGCGCCGCGGCAACATGCATCAGCCCGGAATCGTTGGTTACTACCAGGTCTGCTCCCGACAACACTACCAGCGCCTGATCAAGCGTCGTGCTTCCGCAAAGATTCACCGCAACCCCTGCGCTGCGTTCGCGAATCGCCTCGCCCATGTCGCGTTCCTTCGACGAGCCAACGATCCAGACCGTGCTGCCCTCGGCGTGCAGCGCGGCGGCGAGTTCGCCGAAGTAGTGCGGCGGCCAGCGTTTAGCCGGTCCATATTCGGCGCCGGGGCAGAAACAGATCAGGCGTGACGGGCGCACGAGTCCCAGCTGCGCCATCAGGTGATCGCGCTCCGCGGGCTCGACTTGCAGCCGTGGATTCGGCAGCGCGCCGTCGAGCGCGCTGCCGCGTGGCGCGGCCAGATGAGCAAACCGCTGCACCATGAGAGGCAGCGCGCGCTCGTCCAGCCGGCGTGCGTCAGTCAGCAGCCAGTGACGCGCTTCGCCAACGAAGCCGATGCGCTCGGGAATACGCGCGAACAGCGGCACCAGCGCCGACTTGAAGGAATTCGGCAGCACATAGGCGCGATCGTAACGTCGGGCCCGCAATTGCGCGCCGACTTTCAGGCGTTTGCCGAGCGCCAACTCGCCATGCGCGAACGGGCTTTCGATGGCCTCTGCCACTTCCGGCATGCGCCTGAAGATCGGCAGCGCCCAGCCGGGGCCGAGCACATCGATCATCGCCTCGGGATCTTGCTGCTTCAGCAGCGTGAGCAGAGGCTGCGACAACAGCGCGTCCCCGACCCACGACGGCGCCACGATCAGGATTCTGGTCATGGCTTGCTGGATACCCCGCTAACCGCAAAGGCGCGAAGGCGCAAAGGAAACGCAAAGAAGGGCAAGAATATTCTCGTCAATAAATCCCGGATTCGCTCTCAGTGAGGTTCCGGAGTCGCCAACAAGAATATCTTTTCGCTTTCCTTTGCGTGCTTTCCTTTGCGCCTTCGCGCCTTTGCGGTGAAGGGTCAATGCGCAGCCTTTACGGCACCACGCAATACGTACCGCGTGCCACAGTAAGGACACAATGCCTCGCCGTCGCCGCCAATCGGCAGGAAGACGCGCGGATGCGAATCCCAGAGCTTCTGCGACGGCAGCGGGCAGTGCAGCGGCATGTCTGCCGCCGTGATCTCGACCTGCTTTTGCCTGTTGCTGTTCCGGGCGGCTGGTTGCATGGCGTTCAGACGTAGTGCAGCCAGTGGCGATACTTCTCCGAACGGCCGTTGACGACGTCGAAAAACATCGCTTGCAGCTTTTCGGTGAGCGGGCCGCGCTTGCCGGCGCCGACCGTACGACCGTCCACTTCCCGGATTGGCGTCACTTCAGCGGCAGTTCCGGTAAAAAACACTTCGTCGGCGATATACAGGTCGTCGCGGGTGATGCGCTTCGCGTCGACCTTGTACCCCAGGTCGCTGGCGAGCTGGATGACCGAATCGCGGGTGATGCCGATCAGCGCGGAATTCAGCTCGGGCTCGACGATTTTGTTATTCTTGACCATGAACAGGTTCTCGCCAGCGCCTTCAGCCACGAACCCGTCCACGTCGAGCAACAAACCCTCGTCATAACCGTGCTCGGTGGCCTCCATGTTGGCAAGGATGGAGTTGGCATAGGTACCGGAGTACTTGGCGCGGCACATGGACACGTTGACGTGGTGGCGGGCAAAGGAGGATGTCTTTACGCGAATGCCTTTTTCCAGGCCGTCGACGCCAAGATAGGCGCCCCAGGGCCAGGCGGCGATCGCCACATGCACTTTGGCGCCTTTGGGAGAAACGCCCATCTTTTCGGAACCATAGAAGGCGATTGGTCGCACGTAACAGGATTCAAGCTGGTTGGCGCGCACCACTTCCTTTTGCGCTGCCATGAGCGTTTCCCGGTCGTAGGGGATTTTCATCATGTAGATGTGCGCCGAATTGAACATCCGCTCGGTATGTTCCTTGAGGCGGAAGATCGCGGTGCCGCTGACGGTCTGGTACGCGCGCAACCCCTCGAATACCGCGAGTCCGTAGTGCAGCGAGTGGGTGAGCACGTGCGTGTTGGCCTCGCGCCAGGGGACCATTTTGCCGTCGTACCAGATCACGCCGTCGCGGTCGGCCATCGACATGTTGCTTCACCCCTCAAAAAAGCCGTAATTCTAGCGCAGGCAGCGGTCTTTGATGAGCGTCCCTGAGTAGGAAAGAGGCATATCTTGCCGGAACGCGACCGCATG
>JANOGH010000023.1:0-6176 GCA_031414075.1 Betaproteobacteria bacterium
AGAAACCGACTGTACGGTCTCCGTCACGCTCGTGCGGCAGGCCGAAGCGGCCAGAATCGCTTCCGACATCTTGGCGCGGGCGGTGTAGTCCTGATATGCCGGCAGCGCGACGGCCGCCAGAATACCGATGATCGCGACCACGATCATCAGTTCGATAAGGGTAAATCCCTTTTGTACGGCTTTCATGAATAACTCCTTGATGGTTGATGGACAAACACTCTGAATATTGAGGTGTTCGGCATGCCTGTCGCAATCCTTATGCCAATGCCGCGCAACTCTGGAGTAAAACCCGTGGGCCATCTCCCGGAAACAGGACATTTCTTTATTAACATAATGTTACATCGGATAGCGCGCGTTAAGGGGCGACCAAAATCTGGTCGGGCTGTGCTGCATTGCCAGACTTTGACAATTTCAGCGCGCAGGCCTTCTACCAAACCCAACGGGCCAATCGGCAGTAACTGACGCAGTTTGTCACCGGGCGTTATAACCCGGAAGGGCCGCTTCGTTTACCTCATCGATCTGATCGGCATCCAAAAACTGTTCCGCATACTTCAAATAGACCTTCTTGCCCACGAATATGTCGAACAGATCCGGATCGATGTGTCCATTAAGCTTGAACTTGCCGAGGATTTGCAGCGATTCGGTGAGTGTCTTGCCCTTCTTGTAAGGCCGGTCCTTGGCGGTAAGGGCCTCGAAAATATCGGCGATGCCCATCACCCGCGCCTGCACCGACATCTGTTCGCGGCTCAGTCCTCGTGGATAGCCCTTGCCATCCATGCGCTCATGATGTCCCCCGGCATACTCCGCGACGTTTTTCAGATGCCTGGGCCAGGGCAGCGACTCCAGCATCTTGATCGTCACGTCGATGTGGTGATTGATGATCTGCCGCTCCTCCTGCGTCAGGGTTCCGGAGCGAATGGTCAGATTGTTGACTTCGTCGACAGTCAGGAAATCCGCCTCATTGCCGTCGACGTCACGCCAGCGATACGTCTTCGAGATATCACGCACCCGCTGCTGATCTTCCCCGCGCATTGCTTCGGATCCAAAATTGCTGAAGCGCAGGAACTGCCGGTCCTCGTCGATTTGGCGCAACCGCGCTTTCAATTCCCGGTCGGCCCTCTCCCATTCGCCGGCCCGGTTGTCCGGCGACTCGAGCCTGGTCTTCAGTCTCGCGATCCCGGCGTCGCGTTTGAGTATCTCGAACCGGGTATCCACCAACGTGATGCGATCGAAAATAGTTTGCAGTTTGGTCGCCTTGTCGACTACGTGAACAGGGGTTGTGACCTTGCCGCAATCATGTAATAACCCCGCGATCTTCAGTTCGTAACGGTCCTTGTCTGTCATTCTGAAGCCGGCGAGAGGCCCCTCCTCGGCTTCATTCACCGCTTCGGCCAACATCATCGTCAACATCGGAACGCGCTGGCAATGTCCGCCGGTGTAGGGAGATTTATCGTCGATCGCGGCGTTGATCAAACTGATGAAGGATTCGAACAACCCTTCCAGCTGGTTGATCAGCTGGCGGTTCGTAAGCGCTACGGCCGCCTGGGATGCCAGGGATTCTGCGAGGCGCTGATCGGCTTCGGAGAACGGAACCGTTGCGCGGGTTTGGCGATCCTTGGCATTGATCAATTGCAACACACCGATGACTTCGTCTTCATGATTTTTCATCGGCACCGTGAGAAAGGACTCTGAACGGTAGCCGGTCTTTCGATCGAAGCTCTTGGTTCCGGTGAAATCGAAACCCTTCGCGGCGTAAGCATCCGCGATGTTGACCGTTTCATCGCGCAGAACCGAATAAGCGACGACCATCGAATTATTCGGCCGCCCGTCATCGTCGTAAAGCCGCACCGGATAGAACGGAACTTCCACTCCCGTCGTGCCGCCCATGGCGATATTCAGTGAGTCGGTGCGCAGGATCTCGAAGTGGACGAGCTTCTTGTCCGCATCCACACGGTAGAGCGTTCCGCCGTCGGCATTCGTGATTTTTTTTGCCGCCACCAGAATCGCCTCGAGCAGGCGAGTGGTATCTTTTACCTTCGACAATGAAATGCCGATCCCATTGAGTTCCTCCAGTCGGCGGAAAAGTTCTGTGGAAGTCGGTTCACTCATCGTAATTTTTCCGGACTGGAATGCGCCGAAGTGTCGTGGCTTACTTGATGCAAACGGCCCTGACCTGGAGCATATCCGTCACGCCCTGCAGCACCTTCTCGATACCATCCTGCTTGAGCGTGCGCATGTTTTCAGCCAGCGCGGTGGCAACGATCTCGGCAACGCGCGCATGCTCCTGAATATGCTTCTTCACCGCATCACTACCGACCAACAATTCATGCAAGCCGACCCGGCCCTTGTAACCGGTCCCTCCGCAGGTACTGCAGCCGACGGGCGTATAGAGCGTGAATTGCCCCTTGTCGTCTGCAAATATTTTCATCCACTCGCGATAGACAGTCTCATAGGCCGCCTTGGGATCGCGCTTCCAATTCTCGGTATTACGCAGTTCCGCGCTGTACTCTTCTAGAATCAACTTGAGTTCTTCCTGGGTCGCAACATGCGAAGCCTTGCACTTCGAGCACAGCCGCTTTGCCAGCCGCTGAGCAAGAACGCCCAGCAGCGCATCGGCAAAATTGAATGGGTCCATGCCCATGTCGAGCAGACGCACGATCGATTCCGGAGCGCTGTTGGTATGCAAGGTTGCAAACACCAGGTGGCCTGTCAGCGAAGCCTCGATACCGGTGGCAGTTGTTTCCTTGTCGCGCATTTCACCGACCATGATGATGTCCGGGTCGGCCCGCAGGAAAGCCCTCATCGCAACCGCGAAAGTCAGCCCGGCCTTCGGATTCATCTGGACCTGGCGCAGGCCTTTCTGCGTTATTTCCACTGGATCCTCTGCCGTCCAGATTTTGGTTTCGGGCGTATTCAGATAGCCGAGGACGGAGTGCAATGTAGTGGTCTTTCCGGAACCGGTAGGACCGCAGACGAGGAACAATCCATACGGCCTGCTGACTGTTTCCTTGAGGATGCCGAGATTGCGCTGGGATAGGCCGAGTTTGTCGATTGGAATGGGTTCGCCTGCTGCAAGAATACGCATGACGATGTCTTCGACGCCGCCGGCTGAAGGGATCGTGGCCACCCGCAACTCGATGTCGAGTGGTCCAAACTTCCTGAACTTGATCTTGCCGTCCTGCGGTTTTCTCTTTTCAGAGATATCCAGGTCGCACATGACCTTCAAGCGCGCCACAATTGCATTTCGATAGCTGGCCGGCACCGAGATGTAGTTCTGTAAAGTGCCATCCTTGCGGAATCGCACCTCCGTCTTGCCCTTTCCGGGATACGGTTCGATGTGAATGTCGGAAGCGCCCTGATGATAGGCGTCGACAATGATCTTGTTGACCAGTTTCACCAGTTCGTTGTCCTGTGCCAGCGAGGCATCGTCGGCACCCCCGCCGCCCTCTTCTTCTCCTTCTTCGTCCAGGGTGGATAGCAACTCGCCGATCGAAGCGACATCACCCGTCTCGGCGCCGAAAAACTGATCGAGTGTCGACGTGAATTCGCGATGGGTGCAGACCTTGAAAACGATCTTGTGCTTCGGGAAAATATTGCTCACGACCTTCGAGCCCCGGACCTTCTCCGGATCGGTGGTCAGCACGACCAATCCTTCCTTGACGTCTTCGACGGGTACCCACAGGCTGCTTTCCACGTAGTCGCGCTTGAGATTCTTGAGCAGATCCAGCGGTTTTACCCGATCCGACTTGAAGGACTCATAGGGCACCTTGAAGAACTGGGAAAGGGCCTCGCCGATAGCCGGGGACTTGACCTGGAATTCGTCGATCAGCACGTCCTCGATATCCAGATTCTTGCGTCGCGCAGACCGCGTGGCCAATTCCATTTCCTCGGCCGATAGCACGGCATTGGTGACGAGATAGTCGTACTTTCCGCGCAGCATCGCAGCCGGCCGGCTGCGCTGACGCAGTGCAATCTCCAACGTCTCGCCCAGATGGGCCGCGCCTTCCTCGGCTGTCGTCGAAAACGGCTGGCCGCTCTTGGAATTGATGACCTGAACTACCCCGATCAATTCGTTTGCTCCACTATCGACAACCGGCGCCACCAGCATCTGCTTGGTGCGGAACCCGGTGCGCTTGTCGACTTCCTTCAAGAATTTCAGATTCGGGTTGTGGCCGCGCAACTCGTTGTCATCGTAAACATCCCGAATATTGATCAACGTCTTCGATTGCGCCACGAATCCGGCGATGCTCTGCTCGTTGATCGGCAGCTTGAGGTCCTTGAATGAAGACAACCCGGTCTTGACCTTGGAAATGATCGAAGTCCGGTCTTCCGAGAGCACGTAAATCGTCAGTCGTTCGGCTTCGAACAGGGAGCAGATGTCCTGCGACAACTCCAGCATGATCTCGTCGATGTTGGTGGTCGCATGAATCTTGTTTGTCACCGCCTGGAGTCTCTTTTGAAACTCCAGTTTGTGACTCATCTCCGCCAGATTCTGGCCGGCTTGTGGCTTGGTTTCAAAGACTGTGCTCATGGCCTTCTTCCTTCTTCCATTTGCGAGCGCGACCTGCCGATACTAACTCAACCGCCGCGCGGCTGTTACTACGCCTCGGGTTCCCGATGGCCGGATTCAAAACCTGAAAACCTGGCCGTTGGACAGCATGCGCGGGTTATACCGCTCCGCGCATTCCTCGACCTCCTGCATCGTGAGCGTGCCGGCGCCGGGCTTGAGATGGGTAACGAACACCCGGGTGGAACGATGCAGCTTGGCCAGCTCCTCCGCGAGCATGCTCGGACAAAGATGCTTGGAGGTGATTGCCAGTTCCTTCTCCATGTTCGGAAAAGCTGTTTCGATGATGAGATAGCGCAGATTGCCGATCTTGTTGACCTCCACCCACAACGCGTCGTTCACCGTGGTATCGCCGGTAAATACCAAACTGGCTTCGCCACTGTCAAACTGAAAACCGACTGCGGGTACGACATGGTTGGCCGGCAGGATCTTGATCGTGCGCCCATCAAGATTGATCCTGTCGCCCAGGGAAAATGTCGCGTAGCGCAGGTAAGGAGACGACTTGTTCGGGATCTCGGTGAAGTCGGGCCAGACTTTCCAGTTGAAAATGTGCTCCTGAAGAGTTTTTCGCGTGGCCTCCGCACAATGCACGGTGACAGGCCTTTCGCGCATCGGTCCTACAGTGTCCACCAGAAACGGCAGTGATGTGATGTGATCGAGGTGAGAGTGCGTCAGAAAAACATGGTCGATCTTGATCAGTTCGGTGATGGTAAGGTCGCCCACCCCCGTACCAGCATCCACCAGCACGTCGTTGTCGAGCAGCATCGAGGTCGTGCGCAGATTTCCGCCGATGCCTCCGCTGCAACCGAGTATCCTGATCTGCATTGCTATTTGGTTTCGAATTTCCAGGAACCGTCTCAGCCGTCTTCCGGCGGATTCGTGCGCAGATGCGCGATTCGGTCGAGAAACAGTCGGTAAAGCCCGCGGTCCGGAGCAACCTTCACGAGGTTGATCAACTGCAATTCTGCCATATCCCCATCACGAACCCGGTACCCTGCTTGACCAGCCTTTCGATCACTACAAAGTGGGTATCGTCGGCTTCGACGTCGTATTTGCCGAGCGCGCCGAAAGTGATCTGCGGGCCGATGCGCCCGGACGTTGTTCGAAGTGACTCCGCTCAGGTTTGGACGCGTTACAGTGCTCAGGGTTTCAGGAAGAACTCCATCTTTACGCCGGCCAGTTCGATAATGTCGTGATCGTTCAACTGATGTGCCTGGGCGTCGAGCGTCTTGCCGTTGACCACCGGGAAGTTGGCCCCTTCCACGTGGGTAATGAAGTGGCCCTGCGGGCGCTTGGCGATAACCGCGACTTGAACACCAGGTTTGCCCAGCGTAGTAAGGGCCTTCGCCAGCGGCAATTCCCGGCCAGCATTCGGGCCAGACAAGATCTGGATGGTGCCAATGGCCTGCGCAGTCGCCCCTGCGCCAGGCGCGGCAGGCGGTGGCGGCGCTGCAGGTAACACCTCGGTCTTCGATGGCGCGGACGAGGGAGGCGCAGCCAGTTCGGCAGCGGGCGCGGACTGAGCGCTAGCGACTGCATCGCCGAAATTAGGCGTCACCTGAAGATTTGTCTGGGTGTCGGAGGGGTTCCTTACTTCCAGTTTGGGGGC
>JANOGH010000024.1:0-7202 GCA_031414075.1 Betaproteobacteria bacterium
GACATCGGCTTCTCGACGGACCCGGAACAGAAATACCTGTTCGTTGCCGAC
The DNA here is from genome assembly GCA_031414075.1 of Betaproteobacteria bacterium. GTDB lineage: Bacteria > Pseudomonadota > Gammaproteobacteria > Burkholderiales > JACQAP01 > JACQAP01. The sequence goes on from JANOGH010000024.1 coordinate 52, forward strand.
GGCACCAACAACCAGATCCATATTCTTTTGCGCGAGACCGGCCAGGAAGTCAGCGCCTTCGGCCGGCAGGGCCGTAATGCCGGCGAGTTCCATTGGTTGCACACGATGGCGATCGATTCGCACGGCAATATTTTTACCGGCGATGTCGATACCGGCAAACGCGTTCAGCGCTTTGAGCGCGTCAAATAGCGCTACCCCACTTCGCCAACAATCCCGATGACCTCACGCTCAAAGCCGCCCTTCCGCGCCGACCACGTCGGCAGCTTCCTGCGCCCCAAGGCGCTGCTCGACGCCAGGGAGAAAAACAAGAATGGAATCTTGTCGCGTGCAGAATTGCGCAAAGTGGAAGACGCCGCGATCCGCGACATCGTGCGCTTCCAGGAGGACCTCGGCCTGAAGGGCATCACCGATGGTGAGTTCCGGCGCACTTATTTCCACATCGACTTCCTCGAACAACTGCAGGGCGTGGAAACCAAGGGCGGCATCGCCGTGAGCTTTCGCAGCGCCGGCGGCAATGTGGATTTTTCCCCGCCGGTCATGCATGTCACCGGCCCGCTGCGCTATGTGCGCCCGATCCAGCTCGCCGATTTCGAATTTCTCAAGTCCGCGACGAAGCAATTGCCGAAGGTCACCATCCCCTCGCCGACCATGCTGCATTTTCGCGGCGGTCGCGGTGCCATCAGCAAAGAGGCCTATCCGGATCTGGAGCCTGCTTTCTACGACGATGTGGCGAGTTGCTATCGCGCCGAACTCAAAGCGCTCGGCGACGCCGGCTGCCGCTATCTGCAGATGGACGACACCAACCTCGCCTACCTGTGCGATCCGAAAATGCGCGAAGGCGCGCGCCAGCGCGGCGACGATCCCGATGAACTGCCGCGCCGTTACGCCCGGCTGATCAACGCCGCCATTGCCGAGCGGCCTGCGGACATGACCGTGTGCGTGCATCTGTGCCGAGGGAACTTTCGCAGCGCGTGGGCAGCCGAGGGCGGCTACGAACCGGTGGCCGAGGTGTTGTTCAACGAACTGGCCGTGGACGGTTATTTCCTGGAATACGACGACGTGCGTTCGGGCAGTTTTGCACCGCTGCGTTTCGTGCCCAAAGGCAAGACCGTCGTGCTCGGGCTCGTCAGCACCAAGGTCGGCGAACTGGAATCGAAGGATCAGCTCAAGCGGCGCATCGACGAGGCGTCGCGCGTCGTCGCGATGGAACAGCTTTGCCTGTCGCCGCAGTGCGGTTTTTCCAGCACCGTGCACGGCAACGACATCGTCCGCGAGAGCCAGGCGGCGAAGTTGCGCCTGGTCGTGGAAACCGCCCGCGAAGTCTGGGGCGACGCCTGAGCGCGAACGAACGTAAATTTAAAAACTTACCGCCAAGGACGCCAAGGAAGCGAAGGAAATCCGGAGAAAGACGAGTCTCTACTGGAGAACATAATACTTGCTCGGTTCGAACTCACCGTGATGTTCTTTTTACCATTTCTTGCCCCTGACCTTCCTTGGCGTCCTTGGCGTCCTTGGCGGTGAGTGTTCTTCTTTGGGCCTTTGCGTATCGAGGCATGCCGGTTTACTTGCTGTACTTGGCGATCAGGTCGCGCGCGGCCTTGAGCAACGCCTTGCCGTCCGCGCCTTTGCTGTTCATGTCCTGAACCCAGCTGTCCGTCAGCGGCTGCACGACTTTCTTCCATTCCTCGATCTCATCGTTCGAAATGACGTTTACCACCCCGCCCGCCTTCTTCTTGTTGATGACCTCGACTTCGTCGAACAGGCGTCCGAGCTGGCCGGACAAGCCGATGCCGCTATTCGCGTCGATGACTTTCTTCAGGTCGGGCGGCAGGGAATCGTACCTTGCCTTGTTCATCGCGATGATAAATACCGACGTGTAGATCATCGGCTGCGAAGCATCGGGCCCGCTGTGATACTTGGCCAGCTCGTCGACCTTGAGCGCCGGCATCACTTCGTAAGGCAGGAGAGTGCCGTCGATGACACCTTTCGACAGCGCTTCCGGCACCTGCGGAACCGGCATGCCGACCGGTGTGGCACCGAGGGCCGCCAGCATCTTCGTCGTCTGGCGCGTCGGTGCGCGCACTTTCGTTCCGCGCAAATCGGAACGATGCACGAGTGGCTTCTTGATCATGCTGAATACGCCGCCACCGTGCACGTGAAATGCGATCGGGTGCACATCCTTGAATTCATCCGCGTCGTGGAACTGCACGTAATCCCACAGCGCTTTGCTGGTGGATTGGGCATTGTTCGCGAAAAACGGCAGTTCAAAGACTTCCACCATGGGGAAACGGCCCGCGGAGTAGCCCGCCACGGTCCATATGATGTCGACCACGCCATCCTTGACCTGGTCGTAGAGTTGCGGCACAGAGCCGCCCAGTTGCATCGACGGATAGATCTGGCATTGGATGCGGCCCTTCGATTCGGCGGTGACTTTCGCGCACCAGGGTTCCAGCACCTTCTGATGCGCAGTCGAGGATTGCGGCAGCGGATGGTGCACCTTCAAGGTGATTTCCTGCGCCTGGACAGAACAGGCCCACAGCAACACCGCCGAACCCGCAAGCACTCGCAACCATTTCATTGTTGTTCTCCTTCGTTCACAATCCGCGCCGGCGACCGGAAAGCCGCATCGGCATGCTGCAATGCAGCCGGAACGCCTGACCAAGCGCCGATGGTAAACTCCCCGCTGCTTTCTTTCCAATCCCTGCAACGATAGCAAGAGGAGTTGCGCGTGGCAAAGATCATCGATTATTACTTTTCGCCGGTGTCGCCCTGGACTTATCTCGGCCACGCACGCTTTACGGAAATCGCTCACCGGCACGGTGCCACGATAGCGCCGAAGCCGGTCGACTACGGGCGCATCTTTCCGCTGTCCGGCGGATTACCGGTCGCCAAGCGCCCACCGCAGCGACAAGCCTATCGCCTGGTCGAACTCGAGCGCTGGCGCAAGCACCTCGGCGTGCGGATGAATATCCAACCGAAGTATTTTCCGTACGACGCCAGGCTCGCGACACTGGCCATGATTGCGGCCGGCGACGCGGAAAAAGCCATGAAGCTGGCGGGTGCCTTTCTGCGCGGATGCTGGGCCGAGGAACGGAACATGGCCGACGAGGCCGAGGTCGCCGCGGTGATTCGCGCTGCAGGACTCGACAGCGTTGCGTTGCTCAAGCAGGCCAACACGCCGGAAACGGCATCACGTTACGAAGCCTTCACCGATGAAGCCATCGCGCGCCAGGTCTTCGGCGCGCCGACCTACGTTTACAAGGATGAACTATTCTGGGGACAGGATCGGCTGGAGTTTTTGGACCGGGCGTTGGCTGGCGGCTGATGCCGCTACGCGAGGTGCGAGGTACGAGGTTCGAGTAAAGCGCTAAAGCACTCAAGACCTAGTGCCTCGCACCTCACACCTCGCACCTCACACCTTGCCTTTCACCGCTCCGAGCATTTCGGCAGCGTGCTTGCGGGTAGTCTCCGTGATTTTCACGCCGCCCAGCATGCGCGCGATCTCCCCCACCCTGGTATCTCGGTCCAGCACAGCCACCGCGCTGGCGGCCTTGCCGTTCGCGGCGGCCTTACTCACCTGCCACTGATGGTCGCCGGCAGCGGCGACCTGAGGCAGATGGGTCACACACATCACCTGATGCTTGCGGCCGAGGGCCTTGAGCATGAGACCGACGATTTCGGCGACCCGCCCGCCAATACCGGCATCGACCTCGTCGAAAATCAGCGTAGGCACCGCGGCGACCTGGCTGGTGACGGTCTGGATTGCGAGGCTGATCCGCGACAGTTCTCCGCCGGAGGCCACTTTCGCCAGCGGTCGCGGCGTCGCGCCGGCGTGCCCGGCGACCAGAAATTCGATCCGCTCCAGTCCGTGAGCATCGCCCTCGGCCAGTGCATTGAGCGCGATCTCGAACGCGCCGCCTGCCATCGCCAGCGCCTGCATCGATGCCGTGACTTTTTTCGCCAGGTCCGTCGCGCCCTTGGTACGCGAAGCCGTTAGGTCGCCGGCGACGTTCTGGTAGGCTTTCCGGGCCTGCACCTCGCGTCGGCGCAACGCATCAGCATCGAACCCCGCGGCCAGTTCGGCAAGCCGCGTCTTTATTTTCTGCAGTCGCGCGGGAATGTCGGCGATCTGCAACTTGAACTTGCGCGCCACCGTGTGCACCGCGTCGAGCCGTGTTTCGACCTCGCGCAGGCGCTGCGGATCCAGTTCAAGCCGCTGCTGATAGTGGCGCAGTCCGTAAACGGTTTCCTGCAACTGGATGTGCGCCGGCTCCAGCACGTCGAGAATCTCCTTGAGCTTCGGATCGAAGTCGACCATGCCCTGCAGGCGCGACTGCACCGAAGCCACCGCCGTCAAGGCCGACCCCTCTTCTTCCGACAAACCGTCGAGGCTGAATTGAACAGCTTCGATCAGGCTGGCGGCATGCGTCAGCCGTTTGTGTTCGGCCTGCAGTTCGTCCCACTCCTCCGCCCGGAACGCGAGCGCTTCGAGTTCCTGCGCCTGCCAGTCGAGTTGCTCACGCTCCGCCTCCAGTGCCTGTGCATCGGTTTCCAGGGCGACCAGTTGGCGCCGAATGTCCTGCCAACTGCGGTAAGCCTGCGCGACTTGGGCTGCCAGATCGGCCGCACCGGCATAACCATCGACAAGAGCGCGCTGCGACGCGGCACGCAACAGGGATTGGTGGGCATGCTGGCCGTGAATGTCGACCAGATGTTCGCCGATATCCTTCAGCTGTTGCACGGTCGCGGGCCGGCCGTTGACGTAGGCGCGCGAACGGCCCGACGTTTCGATGACTCTGCGCAACACGCATTCGCCCTCGTCGCCGGCGAGGTCGTTTTCGCGGAGGTACGCTGCCAGCGCGGGGGTGCTCTCCGCGCCGAATTCGGCACTCACTTCGGCTTTATCCCTGCCCTCGCGCACCAGTCCGGACTCGGCGCGTTCGCCTAACACGGCAGCGAGCGCATCGATGAGAATCGATTTGCCTGCACCGGTCTCGCCGGTCAGCACGGTGAAACCCGGCTGGAATTCCAGGTCGAGCCGGTCGACGATGACAAAATCGCGGATGCTGAGGGTGCGCAACATGGACGCTTCGTAATCGGCGGCCGGCGCAGCTAGAGCGTTTCGCTCCAGTGCAGTTTTTCCCGGAGCATGTGGTAGTAATTGTGCCCGAGCGGGTGCAGCAGCCGGATCGAATGGGGGCAGCGCCGCACCAGGATCTTGTCGCGCTCCTTCAACTCATGGTGCGAATGGCTGTCGAAGTGCGCGCGCGCGGCGGCGGCCTTGAGGATCATGATTTCGATCTCGGAATCGCTGCCGACGATAATCGGCCGGTTCGACAGCGTATGCGGACATACCGGCACCAGGCCGATGACGTTCAGGCTGGGATGAAGTATCGGACCGCCCGAAGACAGCGCATAGGCCGTGGAGCCGGTCGGGGAAGTCACGATCAGGCCATCGGAGCGCAGGTTGTAGACAAACTTGCCGTCGATGCGCACCTCGATTTCTATCAGGCTGCCCTCGGCACCCTTGTTGACCGAGATGTCATTGAAGGCCACGACGTCCAGTACCCTGTGCTCCGCGCTCCAGACTTCGGCCTGCAGCAGCATGCGCGATTCCTCCACGAAGTTGCCCTCGAGGATGGCCGCCATCGCATCGAACATGCCGCCCATCGACAGATCGGTCAGGAAACCCAGCCGGCCCTGATTGATGCCGACCAGGGCAACGTCGAAGGGTGCGAACGTGCGGGCGATATTGAGCATGGTGCCGTCGCCGCCGATGACGATCGCCAGTTCGGCCGCGCGCCCGACCTCCTCCAGCGGCAGCACGCAATAGCTGTTCTTGCCGACGTGGGTTGCAGTCAGCGGATCGAGCAGCACCTGGATACCGCGCTCGTGCAGGAACCGCGCAAGGCGCAGAACGGGCTCGGCGATTTCCGGGCTTTTGTATTTGCCGATCAGCGCGATGGTCTTGAATGTCTTCGACATGCTTCGAATTAGAGCACATTTGCCGATCCGGCTCCGGTCAGCAACCGACAGATCGGGAGCGGGGCACGGTAGAATGCTGCCATGACCATGAGCGATCATTTTCCCAGCGAACGGGCGCAGCGCCTGCTGAAGATGCTGGTCGAGCGTTACATTTCCGACGGCCAGCCGGTCGGATCGCGTGCGCTCGCCAGGCTTTCCGGCCTCGAACTGAGCCCGGCCAGCATCCGCAACGTCATGGCGGACCTGGAAGAACTCGGGTTCATCTCCAGCCCGCATACTTCCGCGGGCAGGATACCGACGCCGCGGGGCTACCGCTTCTTCGTGGACATACTGCTCAAAGTTCGTCCACTGGACCAGGCCGAGATCAGCCAGCTGGAAGGACAACTGCAGCCGGACAATACGCAGAAGCTCGTCACCCAGGCCTCGCACCTGCTGTCCGACCTGACACGCTTCGCGGGTGTGGTGATGACGCCCAAGCGCCGGAGCGCCGCGTTCCGCCACATCGAATTCCTGAGCCTGTCCGAGAAACGCATCCTGCTGATCATCGTTGCGCCGGACGGGGACGTGCAGAACCGCATCATCCTGACCGATCGGGCCTACAAACCTTCGGAATTGATCGAAGCGGGAAACTTCCTGAACCAGAACTTCGCCGGCATGACTTTCGACGAAGTCAAGGCACGCATCCACGAAGAACTGCGCCAGTTGCGCGAGGATATGACGCAGCTGATGACCATGGCGCTGGAAGCGGGCAACGAAGTGATGGGCCGGCATGCCGAGGATTACGTGCTCTCAGGCGAGCATAACCTGCTGCACGTCCAGGATCTGTCTTCCAACATGGTGAACCTGCGCAAACTCTTCGACATGTTCGAGCAGAAAACCGGCCTGCTGCAATTGCTCGACGTCAGCAGCCGCGCAGAGGGTGTGCAGATTTTTATCGGTGGCGAATCCGGCCTGGTACCGCTGGACGAATGCAGCGTGGTGACTGCGCCTTACGAAGTGGACGGGCAGGTCGTCGGCACCGTCGGCGTAGTCGGCCCGACCCGCATGGCCTACGAGCGCGTGATCCCGATCGTCGACATCACGGCCAAACTGCTGTCCAGCGCGCTATCGCAGCACTAGGTGAGGCGAGAGGCGTGAGGAGTAAGGGGGCAGGAGTAAAACTAGAG
>JANOGH010000025.1:0-3031 GCA_031414075.1 Betaproteobacteria bacterium
CTCAGCGTCGAGTTCTATCCGTTGGCGCTGGAGGCAATTCGTCCCGCCGATCTGCGCTCGGCGCTGGATAGTGCAGGAATCAAGTGGCGCATCGTAGTCGTATCGACCTGCTATTCCGGTGGATTCATCGATGCGCTGAGGGATGCCCACACCATGGTAGTCACGGCTGCGGACGCCAGGCACACGTCTTTCGGCTGCGGCGATGCGTTCGACTTCACCTACTTTTCGAAGGCTTATTTCGACGAGGCCTTGCGCAAGACCTATTCTTTCGAAAATGCCTTTACCATGGCAAAACATGCCATCCTTGTGCGCGAGCAGAAGGAGGGGCTGGAACATTCCAATCCGCAGATCTTCATGGGCGAGGCGATGCAGGCAAAGTTGTCGGGGCTTGAAAAACGATGGTCGGTGAGGGCGTCCCATGAAAAGTGACAGGCACAAGGCGTTTGTCATCGGCGGACTGCTCGGGCTCGCGTGCGTTGCCGGCCCGGCCGCCGCCCGCGACTGGACACCCATCAGCCGCGAGCAGGCGCTCGAACAGACGCGCAGCACCCAGACCGACCAGCGCCGCCTTGCCTACGGACGTCTGGCGGAAATCGGTACGATGAATGATATCCCCGTGCTGCTGGCTGCCTTGTGGGACGAGGAAGAATTGATTCGCGGCATCGCGGAGCAGTCCGTCTGGGGAATCTGGATGCGCACGGATGATCCGGTGGTCGACCCGCTGTTCCAGACGGGCATGATACTGATCGTGCAGGACGATCCGCAGGCCGCCCTCGAAAAGCTCAACCAGGTCATCGAGCTCAAACCGGACTTCGCCGAAGCCTGGAATCGCCGCGGCAATGCCTACGAGGCGCTTGGCGACGAAGACCGCGCGCTGGCCGACTACGATCGCGCGATTGCCCTGAATCCCTATCAGTTCGGAACGCTGGAAAGCTGCGCCCAGATCTGGATGACACGCAGCAATTATCGAAAGGCCGCGGACTACTTCCGCCGCGCGCTCGACCTCAATCCGAACCTGTCGGAAGCAGCCGAGGCGCTGCATGCGCTGGAAAAGAAGCTGGAGAACGACCGCATCTGAAGATGCGGTGACCGGTAACGGGTAACTGGTGACTGGTAAAACCGAAGGCCGATTCTGGTCCTGGTTCTTGCCAGTCACCTGTCACTTGTCACTTTTTCTTCACTGTCTTTTCCCCCGGCAGTTTAATGCCCGACATCGCCTGATACACCTTTACCACGGCGATGTCGTCCTCGTAACCTAATCCCGCACCGGCGGCGCCGAGAAAGAGCTGGTGCGCGGCGGCGGTGATTGGCAGCGGGAAGGCCATCTTCTTTGCCGAGTCGAGCACGATGCCGAGGTCCTTGACGAAAATATTGACCGCGGACAGCGGCGTGTAATCGCCGTCGAGGATGTGCGGCACGCGATTCTGGAACATCCAGGAGGAACCGGCGCTGTTGGAAATCACTTCGTAGACGACCCTCGGATCGGCACCGGCGCGGATGGCGAGCGCGATTGCTTCCGCGGCGGCGGCGATGTGCACGCCGGCCAGGAGTTGGTTGATCATTTTCACTTTCGAACCGGTGCCGACCTCGTCGCCCAGTTCGTACACCTTGGCCGCGATGGCTTTCAGCACCGCATCGGCTTTCGTGAAAGCCGCCTTGGAGCCGGAGCCCATGATGGACAACTCACCCTTGGCGGCGCGGGCGGCGCCGCCGGAAACCGGCGCGTCGATCAGCAGCAGGCCTCTTGCGTCGAGACGTCTACCCAGATCGATGGCATAGTCCGGCGCGACCGTGCTGCTCGCGATGACGACGGCGCCCTTGGCCAGCGTGGAGACCGCCCCGTCCTTGCCGAACAGGACTTCGCTGGTCTGGTCGGCGTTGACTACCAGGATGATGACGACCGGAACATGGCGGCCCACCTCGGCAGGACTTTTCGCCGCGACGCCGCCTTCCTTCGCGAACGCCTTCGATACTTCCGGCCGCACGTCGTAGGCGTACACTTCGAACCCTTTCCTGAGCAGGGTGCGCGCTACACCCAGGCCCATCGAGCCCAGTCCGATCACGCCTGCCGTCCGCTTTTTGCCTGCTGCCATTGCCTCGCTCCCTGTTTTTCCTGAATGCGTTCATCGCGTCGCCGGCGATTCCGCGCACTGTCGCGCTTCTTTGCATCGTATGCGACGCACCGCTACACTGGCTCGAATTCCCCGTTCAGACGATGAAGATCAGATCGATCATGATTCTGTGTACCGCCTCTGTGCTGCTGCTGGCCGCTTGTCGCAGCAACCCTCATTATAATCCGGCGAAATCGCATCACACCCGGGACGGTTTTCGCAACAACTATTCGCACGAAGAAAAACAGAGCTTCTGGAAGTGGCAGTGGGCGCGCTGGACCAAGGGCGTGCCGGCGGATCCCGAAGGCGGTTACGACTTCCCGGTTCTCAAGACAGACAGCGCTTTCCTCGCAGCCAACCGGACCGAGGAGACGCTGACGTGGATTGGTCATGCGACCCTGCTGTTGCAGGTCGGCGGGGTCAACGTTCTCACCGATCCGCACCTCACCGAACGTGCATCACCGGTATCCTTTGCCGGGCCGAGGCGCCGTGTGCCGCCGGCGTTGTCGTTTGCCGACCTGCCGCACATCGACGTGGTGGTCATCTCTCACAACCACTACGATCATCTGGATTCCGCGACGGTCAGGCAACTGAATCGGCAGAAAGGCGGGCCGCCGCGCTTTTTCGTTCCGCTCGGGCAGAAAAAGTGGTTCGCTGCGGAGGGTATCGACAATGTCGTCGAGCTCGACTGGTGGGATCACGTGCGGCACAACGGGCTGGAAATTCATCTCGTTCCCGTCCAGCACTGGAGCGCGCGCGGCGTGTGGGACAGGAACCAGACGCTCTGGGGCGGCTGGATGATCGAGCATCCAACGCTCCGATTCTTTTTTTCCGGGGACACCGGTTACTCGAAGGATTTCGCCGACATCCGCAGCCGGTTTGGCCCCATCGATCTCGCCGCCCTTCCGGTCGGATGCTAC
>JANOGH010000026.1:0-4903 GCA_031414075.1 Betaproteobacteria bacterium
CGGCTTCCGACGCAGCTCACCGGCCGCCAAGCCGAGGTAATAAAAGAACGATGCAACATCCGTGTCGCCTTCGTCGACCTGGTACCAAAGGGATGGCTGCTTGCGGCGTTCAAGATAGCTGGCCACGAGCGTCGTCTTCCCGCACCCAGGGGGGCCCGTCACCCAGATGGCGGATTTCCGGGTGGCATCCAGCATGGCAAAGAGGCGATCCCGAGGCAGGATGCCCGCGAAGCTTGGACGCGTCGTCTTGGCGAGGGAAACCGATCTTGTGCTCATGCTGAGATTCTGACGATCCCCCGATGCTGGCGGAATATTTGCCGACCCTTACGAGCGTTTCGAAGCCATCATACTCTGCGGTTGACTGGGTTCGGAAGGCCGCATGGGTTACACTTTCCCGGCCTCACTCCGGATTCACGGGAACGGTCTGTATGTATCTGCCCTCGCATTTCGAAGAAACCCGCGCAGAAGTTTTGCGCCAGTTGATCCGCAGCCATCCGCTTGGCGCGCTGGTCACCTTCGGTGCCGATGGACTGAACGCAAACCATATTCCGTTCGAATTCGATCCGGATCCGGCACCGTTGGGCACCCTGCGTGCGCATGTGGCGCGTGCCAATCCTGTATGGCGCGAGTTCTCCGGGGAAGTCGAGCCGCTCGTCATCTTCCAGGGGCCGCAGATCTACATCACGCCGTCCTGGTATCAGACCAAGAAGGAAACTGGGAAAGTGGTGCCGACCTTCAACTACATTGTGGTGCATGCCTACGGCGCGATGCGTGCTATCGAGGACGTCGACTGGCTGCGCAAGTTTGTCGGCGGACTCACGGATCGCTTCGAGGCGTCTCGTGCGCAACCCTGGGCGGTAACCGATGCGCCGGAAGATTTCGTTGCCACGCACTTGCGAGCCATCGTCGGCATCGAGATATCAGTCACTCGACTGATCGGCAAGTGGAAGACCAGCCAGAACCGGCCGGCGCTCGATCAGAAAGGCATCGTGGCGGGGTTGCGCGAATCGGATGATGCCGTTGCGCGGGCGATGGCTGTTGCAGTCGAGCAGAACAAGACGCCTTAGCCTGCATTATTCATGAATACTATGAAAGTACCCGACAGTTTGTCAGCAACCATTCGGGGTTCGTGAATCGTCCAGGCTAGAAAGAACTCTCTGCTACCTCTGCTACCTCTGCTACCTCCTGTTCAAGTTTTGGTTTCATTGGATTGCTCCAATAGGGACAAAAGGCATTTGAACAGGAGATAGCGGAGGAATATGCGAAACCGAAGCCATGCGAATTGCCCTGTTCCTGTTGTGCTTTCTGCCATGGACTGCCGCGGCGCGCGAGTGGGTTGAAATCAGCGCCGATGCCGAATCGGCGTTCTATTTCGACCGCGACAGTCTGAAGCGCGACGGCGCTGGCGTCGAGGTTCTGCTGCTCTGGGACTTCCCTGAAGTCCAACTGACGCGGCGGCCGGCCAAGCCTTATCTGTCGGCTACCCGCCTGACGCGCTACGACTGCAAGGCGGGCGGTCGCGCCAATGTCGAATCGACGCTGTACCGCGGCGCCATGGCCAGCGGCGAGGTAACCGAGGTTTACCGCACCCCGGACGCGGAAATCCGCTTCGAGTGGGTGAATCCGCAAGCGCCCGGAGGGGAGAGCATGCGTCGGGTCTGCGAGGCTCTAGGCACGAGGCACTAGGCGCGAGGCACGAGGTTCTAGGACATCAGTGCTTTACGGGCTTTACTCAACCCTCGTGCCTAGGGAACCTCTGAAAATGTCCCGATTTGTCATTCCCGCGAAAGCGGGAATCCATGTTTTGTAAAGAAAACTGGTTCCCCGCTTCCGCGGGGAAGACACATGTTCAGAGGTTCCCTAGAGCCTCGCGCCTAGCGTAGCGCCTCGCACCTCGCACCTCGCACCTCGCACCTCGTCTATAATGGCGTGCCCGCGTCATTCCGGAACCCAATGCTTCAGGTCCGTCAGATCGAATGTGTCCGCGGCAACCGGTGTCTTTTCCGCGATCTGTCGTTTCGACTGGAAGCGAATCAGGCGTTGCGCGTCGGCGGCGAAAACGGCAGCGGCAAGACCAGCCTGCTGAGAATGGTCGCCGGCCTGTCCCCGGTCGAATCAGGCGAAATCCTCTGGAAGGACGGCCGCATCGCCGCATCGGGCGAAGACTTCAGGCGCGATCTTCTGTTCCTCGGCCACGCCAACGGTCTGCAGGACGATCTCACCCCGATCGAGAATGTGCGGCATGCCCTGGCGCTTGCCGGCATGAATGTCGGTAATGCGGCGTTGCGTAGCGCGCTGGCCGAACAGGGGCTCGCTGGCGTAGCGGACCTTCCAGTCAAGCTGTTGTCCCAGGGACAGAAGCGCCGGGTTGCGCTGGCGCGGCTCGGCTTTTGCGCGGACAAACCGTTGTGGGTGCTCGACGAGCCGTTTGCCGCACTCGACAGCGCATCCGTCTGGCGGACCGGGGCAGTCGTCCTTGCGCACTTGCGCAGCGGTGGCATGGTGTTGTTCACGACGCATCAGGAAGTGGACCTGGCAGGGGCGCAAGTGCAGTCGCTCGAATTGGGAGCGCTTTAATTGGACGCAACGCCGGGCGTCGCCTGCCGCGCCGTCGTAGCCCGCGATCTGCTGATCGCAGCGCGCCGTCGCAGCGATGTGCTCACGACGTTCTTCTTTTTTGTGATCGTCGTGAGCCTGTTCCCGCTCGGTGTCGGGCCGGCGCCGGATACGCTGCGCGAAATAGCGCCGGGGGTGGTTTGGGTGGCAGCGCTCCTCGCCGCGATGTTGTCGCTGGCCAGGATGTTCGGTGCAGATTACGCCGACGGCACACTGGAACAACTGGTGCTGACACCGCAGCCGCTGACGCTGCTGGTATTGTCGAAGGTGCTGGCGCATTGGCTCACGACCGGTTTGCCACTGGTGCTGATGGCGCCGCTGATGGGACTGCAATTCGATTTGCCGGGCGATGCTTTGGTGACGATGATGGTGTCGCTTTTGATCGGGACGCCGGCGCTTTCGTTGGTCGGTGCGGTCGGCGCGGCATTGACGCTGGGCGTGCGCGGCGGCGGCGCGCTGACTGCGGTGTTGGTGTTGCCACTTTATGTGCCGGTACTGGTGTTTGGCGCGGGTGCCGTGACTGCATCGGCAACCGGCATGGGGGTAGCGGGGCATTTGTCCCTGCTCGGTGCCATGTCGCTGGCCGCGCTGGTGTTTGCGCCCTGGGCAACCGCAATGGCCTTGAGAATCTCACTGGAATAGATGCGCGACATGAACTGGTTCAAGTATTCCTCTCCCCAGACTTTCTATCCGCTCGCCGGAACAATGGTGCCGTGGTTCATGGGCCTCGCCACCGTCCTGGGCCTGATCGGTCTCTATATAGCGTTCTTCGCCGCCCCCACCGACTTTCAGCAAGGTGAAGCGTATCGGGTCATTTTCATTCACGTGCCGGAAGCCTGGATGTCGATGTTCCTCTACGTGGTGATGGCGTTCTGGGCCGGCGTCGGCCTGGCATTCAACACGCGGCTGTCGTCGATGATGGCCCATGCGCTGGCCCCGACCGGCGCCTTGATGACCTTCATCGCGCTATGGACTGGTGCCTTTTGGGGGCGGCCGACCTGGGGCGCCTGGTGGGTATGGGACGCGCGCCTGACTTCCGAGCTGATTCTTCTTTTTCTGTATCTGGGTTATCTGTCGCTGGTTGCCGCGATCGACGATCCGCGCCGCGCCGACAAGGCATCCGCTGTCCTGGCGCTAGTGGGTGCCATCAACGTGCCGATCATTTATTATTCGGTCAAATGGTGGAATTCGCTGCATCAGGGTTCGTCGATCAGCATCACGCGGGCGCCGAGCATGGCCAGCATCATGCTGATCGGCATGATGGTGATGGTGTTCGCATTCTGGGCGTATTCGATTGCCGCCGCCCTGATGCGGGTGCGGATCCTGATCCTGGAGCGCGAACGAAATTCCGTCTGGGTGCGGGATTCCAAGAAATGATTGAGCCGCCAAGACGCCAAGAGCGCCAAGAAACTGAATGGTTATGAAATTGGTTCATTCTGAGCGCTTGTGATGAAAGATTCTTCTCGGGATTTCTTGGCGCTCTTGGCGTCTTGGCGGCGAATGTTTTTCATACGTGATGGGGAAAATCATGCAATGGGGTAGTGTTTCGGAGTTCCTGGCCATGGGTGGTTACGGCCTGTACGTATGGGGTGCCTACGCAATGACCGCGGTGGTTATCGCTGCCGAAGTGGTCACATTGAACCGGCGTGGCAGAACTCTGCGCGCGCGGGCGGGTCGTAGTTCGCATGCCCAATCCGATTGAATTGCGATGAAGCCCCGACATAAACGCATCGCGCTGATCGTTGCCGGTCTGGCGATTCTCGGCATTGCCGTAACACTGGTGCTGAGCGCTTTCCGCACCAATCTGGTGTTTTTCTTCACACCGACCCAGGTGGTCGAACACGAGGCGCCGCAAGGGCGCAATTTCCGCATTGGCGGCCTGGTTGAAAAAGGCAGCGTCAAACGCCAGCCCGACGGCCTCACCGTGCGCTTCGTCGTGACCGATACCGCGAAGAGCGTTCCTGTCATGTTCAAGGGCATCCTTCCCGACCTGTTCAAGGAAGGCAAGGGCGTCGTCGCCCAGGGCAAGCTCGGCGTTGACGGCGTGTTCGCCGCCTCCGAAGTGCTGGCCAAGCATGATGAGAACTACATGCCACCGGAAGCCGCCGACGCCCTCGAGCGCGCAAACAAGGCAATGCAAGAGTCGCGGAAGACATTGGTGGAGAAGAAATGATGATTCAGGCACCAGGCACCAGGCGCGAGGCACTAGGCGCGAGGCACGAGGTCGGAGACGCCGAACTTTCTTTAAATCGTTTCGATGCCCTGCTCTCCACGGAGGAGTGGAGTT
>JANOGH010000027.1:0-6065 GCA_031414075.1 Betaproteobacteria bacterium
CACGCTGGGCGACTTCGATCGAGCCGGGCACAGTCAGGCCGTGCACCATGCTCGCCAGCACCGCCAGGTACATCGCGTAGCTGGTATTGAAGATTTTCCAATCCGAGCTGATGCCCGGATCGGTCAGCACATGGTGAGCGGCCGCCAGTTGCAGGAACAGGATATAGAGCAGGAAGGCGCCGCGGCTCACCTTCTCCGACATCGGCTTGGCACCGAACACGATCGCGGCAATGGCATACCACACCGCGACGTGGGCGGCGACGTTGATCTGCTGCGACGAATGCCCGAATGCCCACCAGATGGTCTTGTACATCAGCGCGTCTATCTGGTGGATGTAGCCGACCGACCAGAGGAAGGTCGGGATCAGGATGATCGCGCCCGAGGCAATGGTGAAGATAGCGATGATGCAGGCAGTCAGCGCGCCGAAGGTCACCAGCGGGATCGAACCCTCATAGGTTTTCTCGGCGCGGGCCAGCACCAATGTGCCGAGAAAAATGAAGCAACCGATCAGCGCGCCCACTGCGAACAGGATCAGGCCCAGGTAAAAGTGCGGCGCCGCGGGCATCGGCACGTAGGAGGTCATCATCACGCTCGAACCGCCCTGGAACACGGCAACATTGGTCGTGATCGCGCCGATCGCCATCAGCGCGAAGGCAAGCCACGCCATGCGCGGCGTGGCGAGCCGGCACCGGAGCAACGTCGAGGAACAGAAGTACAGAATCGCCATCTCGAAGAAGATGATCCAGAAAATCAGCATGTCGATGCCATGCGCCGTGAGCGCCAGGTAGAACATGTCCGCCGGCAGCAGGTGCACAGCCGGCCAGCGCGTCAGCGTCACCACCAAGGCGAGGATGCCGCCGGCAAGCAGGCTCAACACGCCAGCCACCGCATTCACCTTCATCAGCGTTTCCGCCGACTTGTGGAACTGCAACCCGGTGTCCGGGCAAACTCGATATGTCGCGGCATTGGCCATGTTATTTCTCCCCTCGCTCGTTCTTGTGCTCGCTGTTGCCGTTGTCCTTGGCGCTATCGTCGTTGGTGGAGCCTTGGCCCTTCTCGACGACGTACAGGTTCGACACCATGGTGTGGTGTCCTATGCCGCAGAATTCGTTGCATATCACCGAGTACTTTCCGGCGCGTGTTGGGGTGATGGTGTAGACGCCCTCATAGCCGGGCACCACCTGGATGTTGAGGTTTTCCGGCTGCAGCGAGAACGAGTGCATATAGTCCAGGGACGACAGGTGCAGGCGATAGGCCTGGCCCTTCTCCAGCTCGAGGATCGGCCACCACTGCCACAGGCGCGCGATCATGTAAACGTCGCTGCCCGCCGGCGGATGCACCACCGGCACTTTCAGTTCGGTCTCGGTGCGCACCGTGAACTTGTCCACCATTTCCTGGGTCTTCTTGCTGTAGGCTTCGGCAGTGACGCGATAGGCTTCGTTGGACAGATTCTGCTTTCCGAAGATGTGCCAGTACGGCATCATGAAAAACATGGCCAGACACCAGATCAGCGCGATCGCGATCCAGGTGCCCTCGACGCGATCCAGTGGCTGATTCCACCAGACCCGGCTGCTTGGCGGCAGTATTGAACTCATGGCGGGCTCTCCCTCGGCAATGGCGTAGTGGTGATTGTGTCGCGCGGGCTATTTGGCGATCGGGATCGTGACGATTTCCATCACGCCCCAGAGGATGTAGAACACGGTCGGCACGGTGACGCCGATGAACAGCAGCAGAAACGGGTTGTCCAGGATCTGCTGCATGATCGGAACCCTCTCGCCGCCCTCGCCCGGCTCGGATTGCAGGGTGGTGGAACCAGTCGTCTGTGCCATTTTCGCGCTCCTTTTCTCTTCGGTTGCCCGCCCAGCGGGCCGGCTTGATCTCACGTTGCAGAAGCTACGCGCCTGAAACGCAAAAAAAATTGATTCGCATCAAGAAATAAAAGTATCGCCGGCAAACTGTGCTTCCCATCCGCCGGCAAGCCCGTAGAATGTTGTCGACGCGCGGCACGGCCGCGGCTTGAAGACAGCGTCGTATCTAATGGATCAATCCGGCCGTACGCCAATAGCAGTCTGGCTGCTCGCCTGCTGTGCGCTCCTGTTCATCATGGTGGTGGTCGGCGGTGTGACGCGGCTCACGCACTCCGGCCTCTCGATGGCCGAATGGAAGCCGCTCGTCGGCACCGTTCCACCGCTGTCGCAATCCGACTGGGAAGAGGTTTTTCTCAAGTACCAGGCCACTCCCGAATACCGGCATGTGAACCAGGGGATGTCTCTCGACGGGTTCAAGGGCATTTTCTGGTGGGAGTATGTTCACCGGCTGCTGGGGCGCGTCATCGGCATCGTTTTCCTGCTGCCCTATCTCTATTTCCTGCTGCGCCGGAAGATCGACGGGCCGCTGGCGCTGAAGCTGGCCGGCATCTTCGTCCTCGGTGGTCTGCAAGGCGCCATGGGCTGGTACATGGTGAAGAGCGGCCTGGTGGACGACCCGCGGGTGAGCCAGTACCGGCTTACCGCGCACCTTGGCCTCGCGCTGGCTATCTACGCCGCGATGCTGTGGACGGCGCTCGATCTTCTGCAGCCCGCTCGCGCTGCCGCCAACGAGCCGCGCCGCCGGCTTGGCCGCTACGCGCTGGCGCTCGCGGCGCTGATATTCCTGATGGCGCTCAGCGGCGGCTTCGTCGCCGGCATCCGCGCCGGCTCCGCCTACAACACCTTTCCGCTGATGGACGGGCGCTTCGTGCCGCCGGAAATTTTGATGCTGGAACCGTGGTGGCTGAACCTGTTCGATAATATGGCCACCGTGCAGTTCAACCATCGCATGATCGCGTGGCTGCTCATGTTGCTGGTGCCGGCATTCTGGCTGACGGCGCGAAGGGTTGCGCTGCCGCCGCGCGCGCGTCTTGCCACTCACCTTTTTCTCGGCATGCTGGCCATCCAGGTCATGCTCGGGATTTCGACGCTGCTGCTGGTGGTGCCGGTGCCGCTCGCAGCTGCTCACCAGGGCGGCGCGGTGCTGTTGCTAACCGTGGTGCTCTGGGCCGGCCACGAACTGCGAGCCGCCTGAGTAGGGAAAGATCAATAATTGCAGAGGCGGGCGAACGCAGCCAGAGGACGCACCGCCGACTGCAGCCAGTTCACCTGTGCATAGTGACTGGAGTTGCTGGCGCAGGCGCCGGCGGACTCGCCTGCCGTCCCCGCTTCCATCAAAGCCAGCACCAGCACCGTGCTGGCAGAAACGATCACCATGCACCGAACCAGGAACCCGACCAAGGAAGTACTCATCGCGCTGTCCCCTTTGTCTGAAAACGGCTTCAATATAGGGGCAGCCGACTCGAACAATCTTTGATGTCCATCAAGAAATTCCTGTCTGCTATTGATCCAGTCCGCAGGTTTCGCCTATAAAAGACACTGACGAAATTGCGCTTCTCTTCTCGAATGCACATTCCGGCCGCCATGAGTCCGACGCAAGTGCGGGACACGCCGCGTTACTGGCTGCATCGCGCTGCGAGCGCAGCCGTAGTTGTGGTGCTGGTGATCGTGGCCAGCAGCGCCTATCTGCGGCAAGCCTCAGTCCGGATCAGTTGTCCCGACTGGCCGGCGTGTACGCAGCGGGTTACCGGCGAAGATCCGGCACGCGCGCAGCCGGGGGCTGTCAGTGCGGTACGCCTTGTGCATCGACTGAGCGCCTCCATCGTCGGCGCGCTGGTGCTGCTGATCGCCTATCTGGCCTCGGTGCAGCGGCCGCCGATGCGCTCGGACATCGCCCTGTCCGCAGCATTGGTGGTGCTGACCGTATTCCTGGCGGTGCTCGGCCGCTGGTCGAGAAGTTCGCAGGGGCCGCTGGTCACCCTCGGCAACCTGCTCGGCGGCATGACCCTGCTGGCGCTGCTGCACTGGATGGCTCTCCGCACCTCGCGGGCGCAAGCCTCGGCGGTTGATGCCGGGCTCGTCACTCCCGTGGCCGGCGCTGCGCTCGCCCTGGCACTGGCGGGTGTGGCCCTGGGTGCGCTGGTCAGTGGTAGTCACGCGGTGTCCGCGGCTCATGCCGCAAGCGGCGGGATGCTTGGGTCCGCGCATCTGCTGTCGGGCATGCTGGTGCTGGTGCTGACGGGTATGCTCGCGCTGCACCCTGCCGCGCGCGGAAGCGGCCGCGGCATCGGCGTCGCCGCCTTCACGCTTGCCATGACGCAGGCACTGACCGGATGGATTTCGGCGCGCTTCGATTACCCGCTCGCCGCGGCCCTGGCCCACAATCTGCTGGCCGCGTTGCTGCTGATCGCGTTGGTGACAACGGCATATCGTTACATCCGATCCTCGCGGGCGCATCGTTGACGCCCATCAAGCAGGATTGAATCGCAATGGCTACCCCGATCATGCTCGATGTGCGCGGCCTGGAGCCGCCCGAACCGATGGAGCGGGTGCTCGGCGCGCTGAGCACGCTCGCGCCCGATGAACAACTGCTGATGATCATCGACCGTCAGCCGCGGCCGCTCTATCGCATCCTGCAGAACAACGGCTACGCCTACCTCGAAACGTTCAAGCCCGAAGGCATCTTCGAGATTCTGATCTGGGCCGCGCGGTAATCCGTCTCAAGGCGAATAGAGAAAGTTCATGAGCGTTGACGCAAATACCCTGCGTGCGTAGCACGTCGGAGTTATGGGCGCCAGCCCGGTACCCCCCCCGGGGGACCCTTCCAGGACGCAGAGGACTTGCTTCGTACGCGGCTACCTGGGCAAGTCGGATGTGTTCGGCCAGGCGCTCGGCGTGATCGCGCTCCCCAGCGCTTCCCGGGCTCCCGCGCGCCCCGTCCACACCCGGCATTGAGTCTCCCCGTGACACGTGATACGGTTGGATTTCCTTTCCGCTTCTGGCGCGAGCAGCACGGCGTCGTTTCTCTCAATATCCAAGGAGTCTCATCCATGACACTACGCATCATCGCAGTCATCATCACCCTGGCCCTGTTCGCAGGGTGCGCCGCTACGCAAAAACCCGCCGGCCGGATGGCGGACGTGACCGAGGCGCGCGCGACAGTCACGGCGGTCGATTCGCAGAAGCGGCTGCTGACCTTGAAGGACAGTGGCGGCGAGGAGATGGTCGTCGAAGCCGGAGACGTGGTGAAGAACTTCGACCAGATCAAAGCGGGCGATGAAGTGGTTATCTCTTACACCAGCGCGGTGGCATGGCAGGTGAAGTCCGCCGGCCAAGGCGCACCCGGCATCAGCACGCAGGAAGAGGTCACCCGCGCGCAGCCGGGAGAGAAGCCCGCAGGCAGCGTTGGCAGTTCGGTGACGGTGACCGCCACGATCACTGCGATCGACATGGCCAACGATACCGTGACGATCACGGGGCCGGGCGGCCAGTCGCGCACGATAAAGGCGCGCAACCCGGCCAACCTGAGGAAGGTGCAGGTCGGCGATCTGGTCGACATCACTTACAGTGAAGCATTGGCGGTCGCCGTACGGCCGGCCAGCAAGAATTAGGACACGGAGGAAAGGCAAGAAAGGACGCAAAGGAAACCTGAAGAAAAGAGAGATGAGATCAGTTTCCCGTCCGCCGCTTTCAGTAGCAGTAATTGCGAGTCGATCTGACAAACAGTATCAAACTAGGCCGACTCCAATTCCCATTCGAAGGGCTCGAGACGGCCAAGACTGGCCCGTCAGGTGGGAGGCGAACTTCTCCTGCGAGCGGACATTACGAAAGCGGGCGTGATTGGGAAAAGGAACAGCCTGCGCTTACTGCTTTTTCTTTAAGTCCGCCGCCGGCGGGGCGTCTTTCTTGTAGTCGCCGATGATCCCCTTGGCTGGGCAGAAGTTGAATACGGGGCACTTGATGCAGCCCACTGCCAACGCAACCGGGCAAAGAGTCATGATGAGTCTCCCAAGAAAATCCGCGGCCGTCCGGCACGCCTTTGCCGAAACGGCAAGTACAAAGGGCGCGACTCGCGTCACGCCCTTTGCGTTTTGCTTCGGTGCCCAAATCGAGATAACCCTCAAACATCGGGTTTAAGGTGGTCGCCGCCCGTCTCCGCATCAGGCACACCCGAACCAAAGGGCGCGCGCAACAGCG